>JAUZEM010000048.1 GCA_030839005.1 Actinomycetota bacterium
GTCCTCGTCGGCCCCCTCGTCGCGGCCATCGGAGCGTCGTCGGTCGAGGTCGCGGTCGTGGGCGTCTACTCGGTGGCAATCGCCCTCCTGCTCGGGCAGGTCAACGACATCTTCCTCACGAGCGATCACGTCGTTCGGGTCGGCGTGGTCGCGGTCGCCTCGGTCGCCGCGATCGCGCTCACCCGGATCCGCGAGCAACGCGAAACCGAGCTGGAGATCGCGCGCCCGCAGGCGATGGACGCCCAGCGGCTCCGGCTCGCGCTCGGCGCGGGTCGGATGGGAACGTGGCGCTGGGACCTGACGAAGGGCAAGGTCGACTGGGACGAACAGCTCGAGGCCCTGTTCGGACTCGCCCCCGGAACCTTCGACGGTTCGATGGCCATGTACCGAGAGCTCTTCCACCCCGACGACCGTGAGCGGGCCATCGCGACCGTGGACGATGGCATGGCCCGTGACGTCGCATGGCGCTTCGATCACCGCGTCGTCTGGCCCGACGGCAGCATGCACTGGCTCGAAGGTCGCGGCGAACCCGTACACGACGCAAGGGGCGTGATCATCGGCGCGGCCGGCGTCGCCGTCAACATCGACCGGCGCCGGGCGCTCCTCGAAGCCGAGCAGTCGAGCCGGGCGCGTCTGCGCACGCTGCTCGAGTCGTCCGAACGACTTGCGGCGCTGGACCACCCGGAGCGCGTCCTGGAAACGATCTGCGAGGTCGCGGCCACGCGTATCGGAGCCTGGGCGACCGTCGTACGAGTCGCGCCCGACGGCGCGCTCGAACGCTCCAACGTTGCGCACCGCGACCCGACACTCGCGCCCCTCGTGCGTGAGGTCTTGGAGCGGCTGACCGACGACGGTGCGTCGGTCGCGCGAGTGCTGCAAACCGGTGAGCCGCTCGTGTTCCACGGGCTCACTGCTCAGGCCGCCACCACGCTCGACGCCGATCCGGACCTGCGAACGAAACTCGATCGCATCGGCTTCGAATCGTGCCTGCTCGTGCCGCTCACCGTCGCCGGTCGCCGGCTCGCCGTTCTCTCGATCGGCGACGAGCGCCCCGAACGGCTCGGATCGGCCGATCTCGAGCTCGCGGTCGACCTCGGACGGCGCGGCGCCTCCGCGCTCGAACGCGCCCGGCTGTGGCAGGAGAGGCAGCAGCGCTTCGAGGCCGAACATCGCATCGTCGAGTTGCTGCAGACGACGATCATTCCCGATCGGCTGCCGGTCATTGCCGGCGTTCAGGTCGCGGCCGCCTATCGACCGGCCGAGGTCGACGTCGATGTGGGCGGCGACTGGTACGACGCGTTCGAAACGACCGACGGCCGCATCGTCATCGTGGTCGGCGACGTCGCCGGGCACGGCGTGCAAGCCGCGAGCCTCATGGGACGCGTGCGCAACGCACTCCGCGCGTACGCGTTCGAGGACTCCGATCCCGCGACCGTGCTGCTGCGTTTGCATCGCCTCATCCGCAACCAGGACGACGACGCAATGGTCACCGCGTTCGTCGCGCGCTACGAACCGACTACCGGGCTCATGTCGTGGTCGCGCGCCGGACACCCGCCCCCCCTACTCGTCGCGCCCGACGGCTCCGCCCGATTCCTCGACGACGTGAACGGGGCCCCGCTCGGAACGATGGTCCGCGAGTACCGTACGGCGAGCGCGCGACTCGAGGACGGCGCGTTGATGGTCTGCTACACCGACGGCCTGGTCGAGCGCCGCGACCGCGTGCTCGATGATGGCCTCGCATGGCTCGAGGAACGGGTGCGCGAATACGCGAGCGATCCGCTCGGCGCGCTGTGCGACAAGCTGGTCGACGATCCCTTCGTACCGCACCCGTCGCCCGACGACATTTGCGTCGTCGCCCTTCGCGTCGAACCCCTGCGCGTCGAACAGTTGCCCGTCGAAGCGTCATGACGGCGCCCGGCGCGACCGAAACGGTCGTGGCCGTCGACATCGGTGGCACCAAGCTGGCCGTCGGCATCGTCGGCGCCGACGGTCGGGTCCTCGATCGGCGGCGCGTTCCGACGCCGCGCGACAGTGACGCCGACGCGTTGTTCGACACGCTTGTCGCGGCGATCGACGAGCTGGGCGACGCCGCGCGGCACGCCCACGCCGTCGGCGTCGGCTGCGGTGGACCGATGACTCGCGGCGGAGCAACGGTCTCCCCCGTGAACATCCCGGCCTGGCGCGACTTCCCTCTGCGCGCCCGGCTCTCGGAACACTGCCGGCTCCCCGTCCGGATCGACAACGACGCCAAGGCGCTCGCCCGCGCCGAGGGTTGGATCGGCGCCGCAGCCGGCGTACGCGACTTCATCGCGATGGTCGTGTCGACGGGCATCGGCGGCGGCATCGTCGTCGACGGTCGGCTCCTCGACGGTGCGGAAGGCAACGCGGGCCATGTCGGCCACATCATCGTGGAGCCCGGCGGTGCGATCTGTGGTTGCGGCGCGCAGGGATGCGTCGAAGCCGAGGCATCCGGCACCGCGATCGCGCGCATCACCGGTCGTCCGCCCGCCGTTGCCCCGCCCGAGGTTCGGGCCCGCACCGGTCGCCTCGTCGGTCGTGCCATCGCGTCCGTCGCGAACCTGCTCGACCTTCGGCTTGCCGTCGTCAGCGGCTCGGTCGCGCTCGGCTACGGCGAAGCGTTCTTCGCGGCCGCGCAGGCCGAGATCGACGCGCGCTGCCGGCTCGATTTCTCGAGGGGGACGCGCGTCGTGCCGGGCGCGCTCCGCGACGACGGACCGCTCGTGGGTGCGGCCGCGGTCGCACTGTTCGGCGAACTCACGTGAACTTGGTCACGCGAGCTGGAAGCGGCCTCCGTCGATCACGACGACGCCGTCCTGGTTCACCGTCTGGAAGATGCTCCGTCCCGATCCCTCGTCCCACATCTTCACGGTGAGCGTGTCGCCGGGGTAGACGGGCTTCGAGAACCGGGCGTCCATACTTCCGAACTTGGCCACATCCGAACCGCACAACTCGTGCAACAGGGCGCGACCGGTGACTCCGTACGTGCACAGCCCGTGCAGGATCGGGCGCTCGAAGCCCGCGAACTTCGCGAGCTCGGGATCGGAGTGCAACGGATTGCGGTCGCCCGAGAGGCGGTAGAGCAACGCCTGGTCGGGACGCGTCGCGTACGTCACCTCGTGGTCGGCCTTACGCTCGGGCATCTTCGGAGGATCTGCGATCTGCGGACCACGGTCCTCGCCGAAGCCACCTTCGCCGCGAATGAACGCGGCGAAGCGCGTCGTGAACGCCGGTTGGCCGGTACCGGTGTAGGTCGACTCCGACTCGAGCCGCACCACCGCAGCCTTGCCCTTGTCGTAGATCCCGACGATCTTTGTGATGGAGTCGACCTCGCCGTCGGGCGGGATCGGGCCGTGCACGGTCACCCCCTGCTCACCGTGCAACAACATCCGGAAGTCGAACTCGCCCCAACTCGGCAGGCCCGGACCGCCGCCCATACCGAGCACGACCGGCATCGTCGGCAGCACGCGCTGCTCGATGTTCTGCGAGTTCTCGGTGGTGAACTCGAGCTCGAAACCGGTCGGATCCATCTGACCCGCGCCGACACCGAGCGCGTAGAGCAAGGCGTCCTTCGAGGCCCACGAGTTGCGGCCGGGCTTCGAGACGGCCCCAACGGCTTCCAAATTCATCGGCATGATGTTGCTCCCTGAGTTTCGGGCTGAATCTCGGTGGTCTCGGTGGTCATGAAAGCATGTTGGACGGAGCGGCGGCCTGCGCGACGAGGTCGGGGACGACCTTCGTGAGCTGCGCCGGCTCCCACCGCATCTTGTTGTTCGTCGCGGTCGGGCCACGGTGCCAACCTTCGGCCACCGACACGC
>JAUZEM010000126.1 GCA_030839005.1 Actinomycetota bacterium
CGCCGACGATTGCAACTCTCTTCGTCCCCGCCATCAGCGCAGTTTCCACTCCACGCGCTTGCCCGACGAGAACAACTTCTGTCCTTCGGCGATCGAGTCCTGGCTCGTACCCATCGCGACGTACGCGTAGCCGAGGCGAACCGCTTCTCTTTGCGGCATGGAGCGCGTCGACCAGATCGCGCGCACCGTGCCCTCGATCGCGAGCTTCGGTTGCGACGCGATGATCGCGGCCAGCTCGCGCGCGCGGGCGGGGAGCTGATCGTCGGCAACGACCTCGCTCACCATGCCGATCTGGTGCGCGCGTTGCGCCGACATGCGCTCGTAGTTGCCGAGCAGCGAGAGCCGCATGATCTCCGGGAACGGTGTGATGCCCGCCATGTGGATCGGTTCGAAGGCAGCGGTCATGCCGTACGTGACATGCGGGTCGAAGAAGGTCGCATGATCGGCCGCGACGATGAACTCGACCTCGCCGAGCATGTAGAACGCGCCGCCGCACGCCATGCCGTTGACGGCTGCGATGACCGGCTTCCAGAGGTCGCACGACTTGGGCCCGATGTTGTCGCCCGGGTCGTTGAACATGAACGGTGTGGCACCGCTGCCGACGACGTCGGGGTCGGTCGTCTCGTCGCCTTCGCCTCCCATCTGCTCCATGCGGTCGATGCCGGTGCAGAACGCCTTGTCGCCGGCGCCGGTGAGGACGATGCAACGCACCGGGTCGTGGCGGCGCAGCGCCCGCCACAACGTGTGCAGCTCGCGCTGCATCAGCGAATTGAACGCGTTGTGGACGGTCGGCCGGTTCATGGTGACGACCGCGACTCCATCGTCGCCCTCGTCGTACGCGAGGGTCTCGAAATCGGGAATGGTCATGCCCGCCGCTGCGCGTCGATTCCCGGATTCTCGCTCTGGAACACGTACCGGTTGACGATGCGGCCGATATCGGCCGGATCCCACTGCTTGGGCTTTCCTTCCTTGTCGGTCGCGAGGAACTGTTCGCCCATCTCCCACGGACGGTAGAGCGCGAGGTTGTTGCCGACGAGCCGGAACACCTGACCGGTGACATGCATCGCCTCGTCGGACGCGAGCCAGACGACCGCCGGCGCGGAGTTGCCGGGGTTCATCGCCTCGAACTCGGTGTAATCCTCGGGGTTCTTGACGTCGATCTTCATTGCCTGCGCGACCATGCGCGTGGCGCCGCCGGGTCCGATGCAGTTCGCGCGCACGCCGTAGCGGCTCAACTCGAGGCTCGCGATGATCGTCATCGCCGCGATGCCCGCCTTGGCCGCACCGTAATTGATCTGGCTGGCCTGACCCTGGAGGCCGGCGCTCGACACGGTGTTGATGATCGCGGCGCGGGGCCGGCGGCCTTCTTTCGACTCGTTGCGCCAGTACGCCGAGGCATGGTGCATCGTGTTGAACGCGCCGTACAAGTGCACCTTCACGACCGAGTCGAAGTCGTCGGGCGACATCGAGAACATCATCTTGTCGCGCAGGATGCCGGCGTTGTTGACGAGCACGTCGAGCCGCCCGAATGCCTCGATCGCCGAGCCGATGATGTTCTTGGCGCCGTCGAAGTCGGCGACACTGTCGTAGTTGGCGACGGCTTCACCACCTCGCTTGTTGATGACGTCGACGACATCGTCGGCCGCGCGCTTGTCGGAACCCTCGCCACTCACCGATCCGCCGAGGTCGTTGACCACGACCTTGGCGCCGTGGTCGGCGAGCATGATCGCTTCGCCCCGTCCGACGCCGTTGCCCGCACCGGTGACGATGGCCACCTTGCCGTCGAGCATGCCCATTTGCGCGTTCCCCCTGCTCACAAGAAAACTGACGTTGGCGTCACCGTAGCGCGGGCCGAAAAGCGCGTGCCAAGGGCGAAGAGGAGAAACGTGGGACGTCTGCAGGACAAGGTTGCGATCATCACGGGTGCCGGACAGGGCATCGGCCTCGCGTACGCGCAGCGGTTCCTCGACGAGGGAGCCAAGGTCGTCGTGGCCGAGATCAACGAGGAGCGGGCGGCCGCGGGGATGCAGACGCTCGCGGGCAAGGGCGACGCGGTCTTCGTGCCTACGGACATCTCCGATCCCGAATCGGCGCAGGCCTGCGTCGACAAGGCGGTCGAGGATTTCGGCACCGTGCACATCCTCGTCAACAATGCCGCCCTCTACTACGACATCGACAACTTCGATCCGAGCTTCGAGTACCTGAAGAAGGTCTTCGCGGTCAATCAGTTCGGCGCGTGGCTGATGGTGCGCGCCGTGGCGCCGGTCATGGCGAAGCAGCAGTACGGGCGCGTGATCAACCAGTCGTCCGGCGCGGCCTACGCGTACTCGTTCCCGACCTTCGGTGACGAGTTCACCGGCCTGGGCAACTACAGCTACTCGATCACGAAGTGGGGCATCGTCGGGCTCACCAAGTTCATGGCCGCGCAGCTCGGCGCCTGGAACATCACCGTCAACTGCATCGCGCCCGGCGTCACGATGACGGAAGCAACGAAGAAGATCGTCCCCGACTTCTACATCGAGGGAATGACGGCCCAGACCGCGATGAAATCGACGCTCGAGCCCGAGGATCTGGCCGGCGCGTGCGTGTTCTTCGCGAGCGACGACGCCAAGTTCGTGACCGGCCAGACCCTGGTCGTCGACGGCGGCCTCGCGATGCCTGCTTAGACCGGCCCCCGTAGACCGAAGCCCCTCTTGTTGGGCGCGTGGGCTGTCGATCACCGGTATATGGTCGGGAATCGGGCGAGACGCGCGTTCGGGGTCAATAGGACGAATGCCGCGATCGTTTTGATCGTGCTCGTGTCGGGCTGGCTGTTGTCCGGGTTCTCGGCCTCGGCGCAACGCAATCATGTAGAGGCGTTGGAGACGAGTCGTCTCGCGACTGTGGTC
Organism: Actinomycetota bacterium; assembly: GCA_030839005.1. Lineage (GTDB taxonomy): Bacteria > Actinomycetota > Acidimicrobiia > IMCC26256 > PALSA-610 > PALSA-610. The sequence continues at coordinate 2,889 of JAUZEM010000126.1, forward strand.
GAGGATCTCGACGCGACGGAATGGCAGGCCCATGCCGCTGAAGCGGTCACAACCGCGCTGGAGTCCGAGCTTCGTTCCGATGCCGCCGCAGCGGATCGGCTCGTGGGACGGATGTCGCCTGACACCGACCTCGAGCGGCGGCTTGGGCCGGAGTACCGCGAGTACCGTGCTGCCCTCGGCGTCGAGTTCGACCTGCTGCGGCGGGGTCAGCTCGACGCCGCCCGACGCGCGGATGCGGGGCGGGTGGATCCGGCGTTCGAGCGCCTGCGGAGTGACTTGGACGAGGCGACCGCGCGTGCAAGTGCGGACGCAGTTTCGGCGTTGCGCTGGTTGCGTGACGGTTCGGTGTTGGTGCTGTTGAGTGCCGGCGCTCTGATCGGTTTGCTCGCGTGGCGTGGCCGTCGTCGACGCGCCCGCGCGGCAGCCGAGCGGATGCAGGTCGTCGCCGCGAGCGAGCGGCGCTTCCGCGCGTTGGTCAACAACAGTGACGAGGTGATCATCGTCACCGATCGCCACGGCGTGGTTCAAGAGATGAGTGACACCGTGAACCACGTTCTGGGGGTGTCGGCGCAGGGGCGGCTCGGCCGTAAGGTCACGGATCTCGTGCATCCCGACGAGACGATCGCAGCCGAGGCGGAGCTCGCGCGCACGCTGTCGACCGGGTCGGCGGGACCGTCCGAGTGGCGCTGTCGCGATGGCTCCGGCGCGTGGCGCTACATCGAGGTGTCGTGGACCAACCTGTTGGAGCTCCCCGAGGTCGCGGCCGTCGTGTTGAACATGCGGGACATAACCGAACGGCACCGGCTCGAAACGGAGCTGCGTCATCGCGCCTTTCACGATTCGTTGACCGGGCTCGCGAACCGGGCGCTGCTGCGCGACCGCATCGAGCATGCGATGGCCCGCCGCGAAACGTGTGAAGCCGCGCTCATGGTGTTGGATCTCGACGGCTTCAAGCACGTCAACGACAGCCTCGGTCATCTGGCCGGTGATCACGCCTTGGCGGTCGTGGCCGACCGCTTGCGGGGCGTCAGCCGCCCGGGAGACACCGTGGCTCGCCTGGGCGGCGACGAGTTCGCGCTGCTCATCGAGGATCCCATGTCGCGAGACCAGCTCCAAGCGCTGGGGAGCAGGTTGATCGAAGCGGTCGCGCAACCCTTCGACTGGCAGGACCGGGCCGTCGTGGTCGGCGCAAGTGTCGGTGTCGCGTTCGTCGAGGCAGGCCTCCACAGCGCGGACGACTTGATCCGCAACGCCGACATCGGACTGTACGCAGCCAAGGCCGAGGGTCGGGGCCAGATGTGCGCCTTTGATCCGTCCATGTTCGACACGGCCCGAACCCGCTTCGAGGTCGAGAGCGACCTCCGCAACGCCGTCGACAATCACGAGCTCGTCCTGCAATACCAACCGATCGTCGAGCTCCGCACCGGCCGGCCGAGCGGATTCGAGGCACTCGTCCGCTGGCAGCACCCGACCCGCGGGATGCTTGCCCCCGACGAGTTCATCCCCATCGCCGAGGAAACCAGCCTGATCGTCCCCCTCGGCCGGTGGGTTCTCAACCGAGCATGCCGCGACCTGGCGAACTGGACGGATACGTATCCCCAAGCCGGACGCTTGTACGTCAGTGTCAACCTTTCCGCGCGCCAACTCGAGGACCAACGCGTCGTGTCCGACGTGCGAGCCGCGCTCTCCGACTCCCACCTCGAGCCGAGCCGGCTGGTCCTCGAGATCACCGAAACTGCCCTCATGCAGGACAAGCAAGCGGCACTCGCGCGGCTCAACGCCCTGAAGGCCCTCGGGGTGCACCTGTCGGTCGACGACTTCGGTACCGGCTACTCGTCGTTGAGTTACCTGCGGCAGTTCCCCATCGATACGGTGAAGATCGACAAGAGCTTCGTGGACGAAGTCCACCGCGGCGG
>JAUZEM010000075.1 GCA_030839005.1 Actinomycetota bacterium
GATCTGCACTGGGCTGATCGTTCGACCCTGCTGTTGTTGTTGCACCTGCTGAAGGCCGATGCGCCGGCATCGGTGCTCGTGGTCGCGACCTACCGCGATACCGATGTTGATCGCGCGCACCCGCTCGCCAGGGTGCTCGCGGATCTGCGCCGCCAGCGTGGTGTGAGCCGGTTAACGCTTGCTGGTCTCGACGGCGACGGAATCGCGTCGCTACTCGAGCGCGCGGGCGGACACGATCTCGATGACCCCGCCCGCGAGTTCGCGAAAACCTTGTGGCACGACACCGACGGCAATCCGTTCTTCGTACGTGAGGTGTTGTTGCACCTCATCGAAACCGGCGACCTTGTCCAAACCGACGGCCGGTGGCGCCCGAGCGCGACCCTGGACGCGGCGGGCCTGCCCGAAGGAGTGCGCGAGGTCATCGGCCGCCGTCTCGCGGAACTGCCCGACGCGACGAACACGATGCTCGGCGCGGCGTCAGTAATCGGACGCGAGTTCGACACCGGGATGCTCGCGGAAATCGCCGGCGAGTCAGCCGACGCGGTGCTCGAGGCGCTCGAACCCGCGGAACGAGCCCGTCTGATCGGCGACGCGCCGGGCCGTCCGGGTCGCTATGCGTTCGCCCACGCACTCGTACGCGCGGTGCTCGTCGACGAGCTCGGCACGAATCGCCGGGTGCGTTTGCACCGCGCCGCGGGCGTCGCGCTCGAAGCGCAACCCGATCCGCCCCTCGGTGAACTCGCGTACCACTTCGGCGAGGCCGCCGTGATGGGCGAAACCGACCGCGCGGTGCGCTACGCACGCGCCGCCGCCGAACAAGCCCTCGACCTCGCGGCTCCCGAAGAAGCAGTGACGTTCGCTCGCCGCGCGCTCGACGCGGCCCGGCTCGACGAAGTTGCCGACTCGGAACGGCCCGGTCTCCTCTTGCTCCTCGGACGCGCGCTCGACGGATCCGGAGCGCTCGACGAGGCGCTGAACGTTGTCGCTGACGCGTACGCACGTGCGGTTGAGATCGGCGACATCGATACCGCCTGCGAGGCCGCGATCGAGTTCGGATCAAGCAACAGCTTCTTTCTCCCCGACGACGAACGCGGCGCGGCGCAGCTTCGTGGCGCGCTCGCGTTGCTCCCTTCCGGAGACTCGTTACTCCGCGCGGCTGTCTTGGCGCGATACGCCCAGTGGCTGACCGGTGCTCCGGGTGACGAAGGACTACGCACAGCACGCGAGGCGTACGACATGGCCGTCCGCGTCGACGCACCGGACGTCCGCCAGGTCGCGGCGAACGCAGTCGCGTTCATGGTGACCAGCATCGATCCCGCCGCGCATCTCCGATTCAGCGAGGAAGCGCTCGCGATTGCAGTCGCCGGCTCCGGGGGCGCCCGGCTCGAGGCCTACGCGCTGGTCGCCCAGGCTCGCCTCGTCTTCGGTGATCTCGACGGCGCTGATGCCGCAATCGCAGAGATGGACGTTGCATTCGAGACGAGCGGTCTTCGGGCTCTCGCCAGCTATCGCGCCTCGCACCGCGGAACACTCGATTCGTGGAAGATCGTGCGAGCCTTGATCGCGGGGCGCTTCGCCGACGCGGAAGCGATCGTCGCCGCGCATGACGCGATGCCGTCCGAGGATGTCCTCGCGCATTTCGGCGCGGCGAACGGGCGCACGCAGATCGCGTACTTGCGCGGAGATTGGAAGGGCGCAACCGCAGGATGGGCAGAAGTGCGCAGTCTCCTGCCGACCACCACGCAGCCCTACTTCGGGTACCTCGGCACCGGCGGCGACATCCACGACCTCCGCCAGTATTGGCAGCAGTGGGTCGCGGTCGACGCACTGCGCCCCGCTTGGACGCGACCCGCCAACACCGGCGTGCTGGCAGAAAGTCTGCGCCGACTGGAGGAACCGGACGCGGCCGCGGCACTCTACGCAGAGTTCGCGGACCACTCCGGCTACTACTTCACCAACGGGATCGGCTGGTTCTACGGCCCCTTCGACACCGCGCTCGGCATCCTCGCCGCGACCGCCGGCAACCTCGACAGTGCGCTCGTGCACCTCGCCCGGGCCGCCGAACAATGCGACGCGATCGCGTCACCCACTTGGGGCGCGATCGCTCGGCTCGAGCTCGCGACTGCCGCGCGGGCTCGCGACATGTCCGGCGACAAGGAGGTCGCGTCGCAAGCAATCGCCCAAGCCCATCGCGCGATGACGGACCTCGGGATGCCGGGATGGCTCGAACGACTCGAACTCCTCGACGCCGGCGACCTCCAACCCTGGAGAATCTGACCGAACCGCAAGCGCCCCTGGTGCCCCCGAACGCGCGACCCAATATCTCGCGCCTGGGTATCCCCGATCGTCGGCTCAATGGCGTTCGCGATCGCGACTTACCGGCCGTTGGTGGCTGCGGAGAATGCCCCGGTCGACACGCTGGATCGCCCCGCTTCGTCGGTCACTTACCGGCGAGGCGCTCGACGAGCGGGGCCGCCGCGTCGACCGAGTCGGCGTTGAACACATAGTAAGAGATGCCCCAACGCTCGCGCCGGGCCTCGATCGTGGCGGCCATCTCGTCGAGCGTCCCGAGCAGCACGTAAGGACTTTCGAGCACGCGCGCCGCCGTGGCCACCTCAGCGTTGGCGGGAGGTAGTCCCGCCGCGATCCCTTCGGCCATCCCCGCCCGGTCGTCGGTCTCGATGATGAACGGCACGACGATCGAGAGTTCGATCGCGTCGAAGCGCGAACCAGCGGCTTCACGGATCCAGGCGACCTTGCGGTCGGTTGCCTCGTCGGTGGCGTCACCGACGTTCGTGTCGGCCCATGCGTCGTTGCCGAGGTTTTTGGGGTTCAGACCGATGATGTCGGCCTCCCGCGCCGCGAAGGTCAGCAGCCGTTTGCCACCCGCACCGATCATGATCGGTGTGTGTGGGCGCTGCACCGGCTTGGGGAGCGCGTCGTGGCCGGTGATCGTGTAGTGATCGCCTTTGAAATCGACGGGGCCGTCGCCGTGGAGCGCCTTGATGATGTGCACAGCTTCGATCATGCGATCGACTCGTACGCCGGGCCGGTCGTACGGCATACCAGCCTGTTCGTAGTCCGAGCCCATCCAACCCGCACCGATACCCAGTTCGACGCGCCCGCCGGAAAGGACATCGAGGGTCGCCATTTCCTTGGCGAGCACGAGCGGGTGGCGGTAGTCGTTGTCGAAGACGAGGCATCCGACGCGTAACGTCGTCGTCGCGTACGCAGCGGCAGTCATCGCCACGATCGGAGCGAGTTGGTCGTCGAAGTGATCGCGCACGAAGAGACTCGAGAAGCCAAGAGCTTCGTAGCGGCGTGCTGCGGCTGCCCACGTTGCACCGTCCGCCGCGTCTGAGGTGTGAACCGCAAATCGGAAGGGTCGCAGCTGGGTCATAGCGGTGACCCTAGTCACGTCGAGTCGCGACGCTCCCGGGAGCGGTGCTCGAAGGACGACGGCGGGATGGTCGTAGTGGGGAGTTCCTCGACGATGAGCGCTCCACGCGGGGTCATGCGCGTCTGACCTGGCCTTGTGGTCGGGCTGCCGGGACTTGAACCCGGGACCTCTTGACCCCCAGTTACCGCCACGTCCCGCTCCGTCTCACTCGGTCTCACGCAAAATCTGTGACCAGGACTTTCGCGAACGGCGGAAGGTCGATTGTCTCCCCTCGTCTCACTACGTTTCTTAGGTAGAAACCTAGGTAGTCGCGACGCATATACCCGCGACCGATTCGTCTGCACACCAACGCTTCGGCGTTCGCCGTCGGCGTCGAGACGCACGAAGGTCACCAGTCGCGGTCGCACCACACCGCATCGTCGGAAACGGTGACTACGGAGCGTCCTCGCTCTTCAACACCAAATCCGTCGACGCGAGTTGGCGCCTCGAGGTAAGGCCAAGCTTTCGGTACACCTTGCGCAGGTGATAGTCGACCGTGTTCGCGCTGATGAAAAGCCTCGCACCGATCTCGGAGTTCGTTGCTCCTGTCGCAGCGAGACGGGCGACCTGCGCTTCTTGCGGAGTCACGTCGTTCCGCGTCTCGACAGAGTGCCGCCGCACGTTCGCGCCGGTAGCAGCGAGCTCGATCTGGGCGCGCCGCGCGAAACCGCGGGCGCCCATCGCCGAAAAGCGATCGTTGGCGATGCCCAATTGCTCCCGCGCGTCCTGCTTGCGGTTCTGGCGGCGCAGCCACTCGCCGTAGTGCAGGTGCGAATATGCGAGCTCGGTTCTCACGGTCGTGCGTGCAAAATGCGCGATCGCCTCGAGGAAGAGTGCTTCTGCAGCGTTAGCGCTCGCCATGATCGCCTCGGACTGCGCGAGCTGGCCGAGCGCCCAGGGGGTCCCCGCGGCCGTCGCTCGTTCGCGGAGCTGTTCGAGCCAGCGCGCGGCCGGCGCAAGTTCGCCGGAGCGTGCGGCGGCTTCCACCGCCAGCGACAGTGACTGACATGTCCATTGCGGGACGTTCTGGTCGACAAGTGGCCGGAGCGCCATGAGCGCGTCGGAGTAACGGCCATCGCTCAGCGCGAGCATCGCCAGAGCACGGTGCGCGATGAGCACAGGACCGCCCGCGCCGACTGCCGTCGCCACAGTAGACAGCTGTTTCGCCAGTCGAACGGTTTCGGACTCATTCCCGCGCCACGCGTGCAGATCGACCTCGAGCATCGCGTAGAACTCCGAGAACCCGCCGATGGCCCGCGTGATTTCGACGGTGTCGTGGTAGTAGGCCTCTGCCGCCGCGAAGCGCCCCCCTCGGGTCTCGAACGTGGCGCACGCCAGAAGCGCGTACTGGAGGGCGAGGAGCGCCCCTTGCTCTCGGGCGAACTCCTCGACGATGCGCGCCCATCGTTCATAGCCTCGGTCGTCCCACATCTCGTTTGTTACGAAGAGGCCGAAACTGAACTTCGACACGATGTCCTCGCCCCGCAGCGGGCCGCGAGCGAGGCTTTCGGCTGCCTCGCGCAAGAGGGGCATTGCGCGCGCGTAGTCCGCGGTGTACACGAATGCAGCTCCATCGAGCAGCACATCGGTGAAAGTCCGGTCGGTCGGGTCCAGCGGCGTAGTGGCGAGCGCGAGATGCGCGACATCGTGCCACGCAGCAAAGGTGAACTGTCCCGACACGAAACCCGCGTCAACCGCCTCGAGTAGGACGTCTCGGGCGCGCGGCACGTCAGTCGGCGCAACGGCGCGCGCCGCATCCAAGAGCAGCCCCATCGCGATTGATGGCTGCGCCAGAGGGATGCGAAGCCGCCCATCGATCCTCAACGCCTCGGCCTGGAGCGCCGGATCTTCCAGACCCGCGCGCGCCTGCTCAAGAATGGACTCCGCACGGTGCAGCAGGCCGGCAGTCAGGGCCGCCTCGGCCGCGCGGAGCAGCCGAATCGCTCGTGGTCGTGCGTCCGGCGTCAGCTCACCTGCTTGCAGAAGGAAGGACGACTCAGCGCTGTAACCACCTCGTCGTCTCGCTCGCTCCGCCGCCTGTTCGAGTTCCTGCGCCAAGAGCTCGTCCGGTCCGCGTGCGGCCGCCGCTCGATGCTGAGCGCGACGATCCGGGTCCGTCTCGGCGTCGATATGGGCCGCAAGCGCGGTGTGCACCGTGCGCCGGAGCTCCGCTTGCGCTCCGGCGTAGACGGCCGAGCGAATCAGCGGGTGGCGGAACATGATCTCCGGCGTCGTTGCAAGCAAGCCGGTGGCGGTCGCGTCGTCCTCCGCCTGCGCGCCGGCGCCGATCTCCGCTGCCACACGACGCACCAGCTCAAGATCTCCGGACGTTTCCGCCGCCGAGACAAGAAGAAATCGCTGGGCACCCGGGCTGAGATCGAGTACCTGACGATGGAAGTGCGCTTCGAGGCGCCGACCGATCGGAAGCGGTTCGCTAACCACGCCGCCGCCGCGCAGCTGGTCTTCGGTCAGCTCCGACGCAAGTTCGACGAGCGCCAGCGGACATCCACTCGTCGCCACGACGATCCGCCGGGCGACGTCACCGTCGAGCACGTCGACCTGCGTACCCAATAGCGCGAGGGCGGCCTCGTCGGGGAGGCCCCGGATCGAGATGGTCGGTAGACCTGCGAGAGCGATCGTCGGCGTTTCCGTATCACGAAGCCCGAAGAGCAGAGCCATCCGGTCAGCCGAAAGGCGGCGACCTACGAAGGCGAGCACCGCGAGAGACTCTTCGTCGATCCACTGCGCGTCATCGATGACACAGATCAGACCCTTCTCGGCGGCCACGTCCGCGAGGAGTGTCAGGCATGCGAGCCCTACGAGGAAGCGATCTGGCGGCTCGTCCATCTGAAGTCCGAACGCCGCGCCGAGCGCGTCGCGTTGCGGCTCCGGGAGCTCCGCGCTGAGAGGGAGAAACCGCCGAAGCAGCCGGTGAAGTGCGGCGTAGTCGAGGTCCTTCTCGGCCTCGACGCCGGTCACCCACATACTCGGGACGTCGGGCCGAGCTTCCGTTGCGTACTCGAGAAGCCGGGTCTTCCCCATGCCGGGCTCCCCGTGGAGCACACACGCCCGGCCGAGGCCGTCCTCGACGGCATCCAAGAGGCCATCGAGAACCTTGCGTTCGTCCTCGCGACCAACCAAGCGCGTCGTCACAGCAGACGTACTCGCTGGACGCCATGACGTGTGGCGTTCGAACGCATGGACCACCCTGTGTCACGAGCGCGGGACGTTCGTAAAACTAGTCCGGATGCTGACGTACGGGCCGAGGTTGACGGCGATGCGGCGACAATGACTCCGCATCGGATCGCTGAGTACAGTCGCCCGCAAATCCGGTCCTCGCAGAGACGTCGATGGAGTGTCCAGTGTCAGCGGGATTGCGGTGATGGATCTGGTCGGTCGAATCGACGAGCGGGCATCGCTCGATCGAGTGGTCGCTGCGGCCGCGTCGGGCTTGAGTGGTACGTGCGTGCTGGTCGGCGACGCCGGAATGGGCAAGACCCGCCTGCTCGAGTACGCGATCCAGAGCGCGGATCAGTTCCGTCATCTTGTCATCGAAGGTGTCGAAGCAGAGATCGATCTCGCGTACGCCGCGCTACATCGCCTCTTGCGCCCATTCCTCACAGAACTTGGCCAACTCCCCGACCCGCAGCGGACCGCGCTCGAGTCGGCGTTCGGGCTGAGGAAGGGCGAGCCGGCCGACCGGTTCCTCGTCGGGCTCGCATCCCTGAGCCTGCTCGCTGATGTCGCAACCGAACGCAAGCTGCTCTGCGTCGTCGACGACGCGCAGTGGATCGACCGCGAGTCCCTCGAGGCGTTGAGCTTCGTCGCGCGGCGCCTGGAAGCCGATGGAATCGCACTGTTGTTCGGCATCCGTGATCTCTCGTCGGTCGCGGGAGCGCTCGATGGACTCCTCACGATCTCAATCGGCGGACTCCCCGACGACGCCGCATTCGCACTGTTGTCAAGGAGTGTCGGTCTGTCGGTAGAACCGGACACAGCTCGTCGCATCGTCACGGCAACCAGCGGCTGCCCACTCGCTCTGATCGAGCTCGCATCCGCATTGACACAAGACCAGTTACGTGGCGGGCAGCCGGTCGGCGACATCCTCCCGATCGGCCGCCAACTCGAAGACCACTTCCTCCAACAGGCCAAAGCACTCGATCCGAACGCTCAACTGTTCCTCTTGGTCGCCGCGACCGAATCTTCCGGCGACCCCTCGTTGGTTCGCCGTGCCGCATTCGAGCTCGGTGCGGACGCACAGGCCGAAGACGCGGCT
>JAUZEM010000141.1 GCA_030839005.1 Actinomycetota bacterium
CGCGTGGCCCGACACGAGCTTGCCGCTGTCGAGCCCCGCGGCCACCACGTCGACCATGCGGCCGGCGCCGCCGAGCACGCCGAGCATGTCCATCACCTCGGCCAGGCCACCGACCTCGTCCCACGACAACATCTCGGTGACGTCCGGCCCGTACAGGTCGGCGCCGGAGAGCTCGAGGCCCGGTTGCGGCGGCACGCACGACGGCGCCTGCACGATGAACCGGACCGGCAACCCGCGACTCGCCTCGACCGCGTAGCGCACGCCGGCTACGCCCGCGACGTTCGCGAGCTCGTGCGGATCGATGAACACCGTCGTCGTGCCGCGCGGGCATACTGCTTCGGCGTAGGCGCCCGGCGTCAGCATCGACGACTCGAAGTGGACGTGCATGTCGACGAACCCCGGCGCGAGAAAGCGATCTGCGCAGTCGATCACGTCGAGCGCGTCGGCACGCGTGCCGCGCTGGTGCACGCTCGCAATGATCGGTCCGACGATGCCTACGTCCGCGACCCGTTGCTCACCGCACCCGACATCGACGACAGTGCCGCCTACGAGAAGCAGGTCGAATGGATCGCGACCTTGGGCGGCCGCAACGGCGCGGGCCCGAACCGACGGGTCTACAGCATCGATACGCACCCTTGCCTCCAGTCCTGGTCATTCCACCGGACACGTCACCAACTCGGCCAGGATCCGACGGAGCTCGATCGTCGTGCGATCGGCCTTCACGTGCACCTCCGTCGTGAGATCGATCGGCAAGCGGCGGTCGCGGTAGCGCTCCTGCAATGTGAGATCCTCGTCGACGATTTTGCGCTCGAAGGCAATGCATTCCGCCAGACGCGTCTCGTCACCGTCGAGGTCGTTGCGGTGAACGGTGGTGTATATCCGACACTGTTCGTCGTCTTCGGGCTGCACGTAGAAGTCCAAGACGTTCGTGCCCGCGGCCTCGACGTAGTCGATGCGCAGACTGATCGAGAACGGCGCGCGGTACCGGTACTCGAGCACCCGCTCCTGCAACAACGGGCGGATACCCGCGGCGACGCCGGGATCCTCGCGGTTCGGGAACGGGTGCCGGCTGTACACATTCATGCCGAAGCCTCGGCGCTCGACGGTGAATTCGAAGGTCTCCGATTCGGGCGTCCCGATCGTCGCCGCGTGCACGAACGGGAAATGCGCCATGTCGCAGAAGTTGTCGAGCATGAGACCGGCACCGACTCGGGCAGTGATCGGTTCGAGCGCACCGTGCATGAACGCGGGGTCGTCGGCCTCCGGAATGTCGAGCAACTCGGTCAACGGTGGCTCGGGTGCGAGGAAGACCATGCCGTGCCGCTCCGCGATCGCGGCCGGTGCGGTCGCGATCGCGCGGGACGGCACGCGATCCGATTCCTCCTGTGATGGGATCTCCCGACAGGTCCCGCCGGCATCGAAGCACCAGCCGTGGTAGCCGCAACGCAGGAACGAGCCGTCGACCGAGCCGGCCGAGAGAGGAGCCAACCGGTGTGGGCACCGGTCGACGAACGCCGCGAGCGTGGAGTCGCCCGTCCCGTCCGGCAGGCGGACGAGCACCCAGTCCTCGCCGAGCAACCTCGACTTCCGCGGCGACGTAGATATCTCGCTGCTGCGCGCGACCGGGTGCCACGCGCGTCGAAGCGCCGGATCGGTGTTCGACAGCATCCGCGTCGCCGATTGACTCACCGGGCAAGCTCCTTGTCGAGCGCGGCCATCTCGTCGTCGAACGCGCGATGCAACGCGGCCTTCTCCGTGTCGTCGAGCCACGACGCGTCGACGCCGTTGCGCACGAGTTGCTTCGCGGTGTCCGGCGGGTACTCGTTCTGACCGACGAAGTCGACGTATTCCTTGCCGATGTCGGTCCGGAACATGGTCGGATCGTCGGAGTTCAGATGGACGAGCAGGCCGGCCTTCATCATTCCGTTGATCGGGTGGGTCGTCAGATCGGGCCATCCGTAGACGGCGGCGGTCGAGGTGGGACAACAGGTGAAGTGGATCCCGTCCTCGCGACAACGCGCGACGACGGCCTCGTCTTCGAGAATGTGATAGCCGTGGTCGATCCGCTCGCAGCCGAGCAGGTCGAGGCAGGTCGAGATGTTCGCGGGCGGACCGTCCTCCGCGGAATGACTCGTCAGGTGCAACCCCGACTCACCCGCGAGGCGATAGCTCTCGAAGAACCGCTCCGGCGGATCGGGAGCCTCGGCCGCGTCCATGCCTAATCCGATCACCTCATCGCGCCGGTTCGCGAGCACCTCCTCCGTCATCTGAAGCGCCATCTCCGGAGGATCCTGGCGGTAGATGTCCGCGATCAACCGACAGCGCACACCGAAGTCGTTCTCCGCGGCGCGACAGCCGTCGATCAACCCGTCGATGATCGTCGACATCGCGACGCCGCGCGTCGTGTGCAAGGTCGGGTTGAAGAACATCTCGCGGTACTTCAGGTTGCCCAGCTTCACGCCGTCCTCGAGCGACTCGTACGCGACGCGCGCAAAGTCGGCCGGTTCGATCACCGTCGAGTTGACGAGCCGGAAGATCTCCAAGAACTCGTAGATCGTCTGGTAGTCGTAGATGCGGTCGACGTCCGTCGTCGGCAGCGCGATGTCGTGCTTGCGTGCGAGGTCGGCGACGGTTTGGGGTCGCAGGGTCCCCTCGACATGACAGTGCAGTTCGACCTTCGGCAGCTGGCGCAGGTATTCGGCGTACTCCATCACGTACTCCTCAGCGGGGGACGACTACTCCAACATCTCCAATATCTCGAACATCTCCAATATCTCGAGCGTAGGGTCAAGGATCCCACCCCCGAAACGCGTCGATCATCTGCCCGACGTCGGCACCGAGCGGGTACAGGACCGGGCACGTGCAGCCTGCCTTGACGTATTCGCTCACCTTGTCGCGGCATTCGTCGGGCGTCCCCGAGGCGGTGATGAGCTGCACGACGGAATCGGGCACGAGCTTCGACGCCGCGACCACCTGCTCGTGCGTCGCGGGCCACGTCAATACCGCCGCGATCTCGTCGAGCAGGTCCGCGGAGACGCCCGAAGCCTTCATGATGTGGGGCTGTTGACCGAGATACTGGGTCACGAGCAGGCGCGCGGCGTCGAGCGCGGCCTCGCGATCGTCGTCCATCGAGCACACGACGAGCTGGGGGCGATCAATCTCGTCGACATCGCGACCAACCTTCTCCGCACCCTCGGCCAGCGCGTCGATGGCGGCCGCGCTGTACGCCGGCGACACCAGGTAGTTCAGCAGCGCTCCGTCCGCGATCTCGCCCGCGAGGCGCATCATCTGCATACCGGTGGCGCCGATGACGATCGGGATGTCCTTCGCCCGGCGCTCCTGGTGCACGTAGTCGAGCTCGACGCCGTCGAGGTGCACGAACTCGCCGTCGAACGTGACGGTTTCGTTCGCGAGGAGCGCGCGCACCGTCGTGACGATCTCGCGCATCGCTCGCAGCGGTCGATCGCGCGCCACGCCCACCCTGGCCGCGAGAGGATCCCACCAGGCTCCGATGCCGAGGATCACGCGCCCGGGTGCCAGGTCGTCGAGGGTCGAGAAGGTCGCGGCGAGGAATGCAGGGTTCCGCACCCACATGCTGACGACCCCGGAACCGAGCTTGATGCGTTCCGTCGCCGCCGCGAACGCGGCGAGGGGGATCGTGGCTTCCCGGACCAGACGGCTCTCGGCCTGCCACACCGCTTCGAAACCCGCGTCCTCCGCGGCCCGGGCGAAGCGCATGCCGTGGCGGATCGTATGAGCGTCTTGGAGGTACAGCGCGACGCGTCCCACGTCAGACGTCCAAGCGGGCGTGGAGTCGCGCCGCCTGTTCGGCGGCGCGCGCCCGTATCTCCGCCGCGTCCACCCTGGTCGGACCCTGTTCGTCGAGCACCGTCTCGCCACCGACCTCGACGCGCCGCGGGCGGACGCCCGTGCTGTACGCGAGATGCCACGGCTCCATCGGCTCGTACGACCATGTGACGCGATCGTCGCGCGCCTCCGGGACGAGCTCGGCGCCGGCCGCGAGCCACGACCACACCGACTCAGGTGACGTGGCCACATCGTGGGCGCGGGCGAGCGCGAACGCGAGGCGGAACTCCTCGAGCATGTCGGCCCCGATCCCGTCGGTGCCGAGGGCCACCCGGTCGAAGCGCGCCGGACGTCCGTACCCGACCGCGTTGTTGAGATTCGATCGCGGATTGTGCACGACCGTGCCCGGCAGCGCACGCTCGAGGTGCACGGCGTGCGCGAGGATCCACCGTTCGTCGGCGCGCCCGGCCCATCGTGCCCCCGCCGCCGCATCGACGGGATCCTCGGCGACGTGCACGTGCACACCAACGCCGAGGTCGACGGCGAGCCCGCACACGGCGTCGAGCGTCTCGTCGGAGAGGGTGAACGCCGCGTGGGCGCCGACCAGACCGCGCCCGCCCGATCGAAGGAATCGCTCGTTCTCGGCCAGCCCGGCCTTGGCGCCGTCGGCGCCGTTGCGATCGGTGACCTCGTAGCAGCACAGCACGCGCACACCCACCTCGGCGCACGCCTGCGCGATCACGTCGAGGCTGCCGTCGACCGCGCCCGGGCTCGAGTGGTGGTCGACGATCGCCGTCGTTCCCGCTTCGAGCGCCTCGAGCGCGCCGAGCATCGTCCCCCAGCGCACCATCTCGAGATCGAGGGCACGATCCACCCGCCACCACACGAGCTCCAGGATCTCGGGAAACGTTCGCGCCGTGCGGGGTGGCGCGGGCATCCCGCGGGCGAGCACCGAGTAGAGGTGGTGGTGGGCGCACACCAAGCCGGGGGTCGTCGCCCCGATCGAGCTCATCGCGATCGGCGCATCGGCAGCGCGGCACGCCAGACACCGTCGAGATCGTGCAACGCGGCCGCGACCGCGCCGGCCGTCGGGACGAGCCCGATCTCACCGACGCCCTTGATCCCGTAGGGCGCGCGCGGCTGCGGTTCCTCGACGAGGATCACGTCGATCGGCGGAACGTCCTTGGCCCGGATGATGCCGAGCCCGCGCAGGGTCATCAAGGTCGGCTTGCCGTACTCGTCGCACGGGAAGTCCTCCGTGAGCGCGTAGCCGAGGCCCATGTGCACCGAGCCCTCGATCTGACCGACGCACTGCATCGGGTTGACCGCCCGCCCCACGTCGTGCGCGGCGACGACGCGCTCGATCTCACCGGTTTCCCGATCGACGACGACGAGTTGCGCCGCATAGCCGAACGCCGAGTGGATCACCGGCTGCTCCACACCTGACGAGATCGAGCTCGTCCAGTCGACGCGGTACTCACCCTCGTAGTCGACGCCGATCCGGCATCCGTCGGCGCGCGCGGCGCGGCACGCGGCGGCAACTGCGCCGGCGCCCATCAAGGTGCCGCGCGAGCCGGTCGTCTGGCCCGCGCCGAGCTCACGCGTCGTATCGACGATGACCCGCACGAGTGCGGGATCGACGTCGAGCTCCTCGATCGCGACCTGCGCGGCCACCGTGTGCACGCCTTGACCCATCTCGGTCCAGCAGTGCCTGACCTCGATCGTGCCGTCGTCCTCGAACCGCACGACCGCGCGCACGATCTCGAGGAAACCGTTGCCGAGCCCCGAGTTCTTCAAACCGAGGCCGACACCGACCGCGTGGCCCGCGGCGACCGCGGCGTCGTACGCGGGCTTCACCGCCTCGAGGCACCGTTGCGCGCCGTGGCAGCCGGCGTCCATCACCTGTCCCGGTCCCCATACCTCGCCCGGCCGGATGACGTTGCGCCGCCGGATCTCCCAACCGCTGATGCCGACCTGCTCCGCGAGGCGATCGAGCGCGCCCTCCATCGCGAACTGCGCCTGGTTCGCGCCGAAGCCTCGGAACGCGCCGCACACGGAATTGTTCGTGCGCGCCGCGAACGCCTCCACGTCGATCGCGGGCACGTGATACGGGCCGCTGGCGTGACCGGCCGCGCGCTCGAGCACCTTCATCCCGACCGACGCATACGGCCCGGAGTCGCCGACCATCCGGGCCCGCAAGGCGGTCAAACGGCCATCGGCGTCGCAACCGACTGCAAGATCGATGCGAATCGGGTGACGCTTGGGGTGGATGAACAGCGACTCCTCGCGTGACAAGGTGCACTTCACCGGCGCGTCGAGCAGGAACGCCGCCAGCGCGGTCTGCGCCTGGTTCGCCATGTCCTCCTTGCCGCCGAACGCCCCACCGTTGGAGACCTGCTCGGCGAGAATGCGTTGCGGGTCGATGCCGAGCACCGACGCGACCTGGTCGCGGTCGTCCCACACGCCTTGGCCACCGGTGAACATCGTGAACCGACCGGCCGGCTCGGGGACGACGAGGGTCGACTCGGGCTCCAAGAAGGCATGCTCGATGCGTTGGGTCTGGAAGACCTCGTGCACGACGTGCGCGCTCGTGCTCAACCCCGCGTCGACGTCGCCGCGCGCGTACGCCGAGCGCGACAGCACGTTGCCGTCGAGCTCCCACACCGCATTGTCGTTGTCGGTCAGTGCAGCCACGGGGTCTGTGATCGTTCGCAGCACCCTGTACCCGACCTCGACGAGGGCCGCGGCGCGACGGGCCGTGGCGCGGTCGCGGGCGACGACGAACGCGAGCACGTCGCCCAGGTACGAAGTCCGTCCGCCCTCCGGAATGAAGACGGGCCAATCCTTGTGGATCAGCCCGACGCGGAGTTCCCCCGGTACGTCGGCGGCAGTGAGCACTCGCACGACACCGGGAACGCTTTCGGCGGCCGTGGTATCGATCCTCAGCACATCGGCACGGGCGTGATCCGCCAGCCGCACCGCGCCGTGCAACAAGCCGGGCGGGCGTAGGTCGTCGACGTAGGGCTTGTCGCCCAGCGCGAGATCGAGGCCCTGATACCGGCTGCCGCTCGAGCCGATGCCGCCGAGCGGCTGCAGCTTCGGGGTCTCGGCCTTCGCGAGGAGCTCGACCGCATCGAGGATCTTCACGTAACCCGTACACCGGCACAGGTGTGCGCCCAGATGCCGAGCCGTGGTGTCGCGGTCGAGCGCGGCACCTTTGCGGTCCAGCAACGCCGCCACGCGGACGAGGATCCCCGGCGTGCAGAAGCCACATTGCAGCGCGCCCGTGGCGGCGAACGCCGACGCCATGCGTTCGCGCTCGGCGTCCGGCAGCCCTTCGAGCGTCGTGATCGTCGCGCCCGCCACCTTCTGCACCGACAGGTTGCAGCTGACGACGGCCTTGCTGTCGACGAGCACGGTGCAACATCCACATTGTCCCGACGGCGAGCACCCGTCCTTGGGCGAGCACACTCCGAGCTCCTCGCGCAATGCCGCGAGCAAATGCGGATGGTCATTTGCGACCGAGACCTCGGAACCATTGAGGATGAACGACACCACTACCGCTAGCGTCCTCTGCGCTTCAACAAAATGTCAACGCGAGATCCGTTGCATTCGCGTGAAATCGGCCCCAAGGCTCGACCTCGATGCGACCCGCCGTCCCAGAGATCCTCGTCAATCCCGGCCGCCGGCGCGAGGTGAGCGTCGCACGCCCCGACCTCGAGTCCGCGCAGTTCCACCGGCGTTTTCCGGGGTATGCGCCGACGCGCGTCGTCGACGCACCCGGCCTCGCGGCCGAGCTCGACGTGGCGGGTTTGTCCGTGAAGGACGAGTCGCACCGGCTCGGGCTGCCCTCCTTCAAGATTCTCGGCGCGTCGTGGGCGGTGTATCGGCTGCTGATCGACCGTCTCGGCCACGAGCCACCGTGGCGCGACATCGACGATCTGCGGCACGCGCTGGCGCCGCTCGGACCGCTCACGCTGGTCGCGGCGACCGACGGGAACCACGGGCGCGCGGTCGCGCACATGGCCCGACTCCTCGGCTACGAGTCGCGCATTCTCGTTCCGGCCGGAACCGCTTCGGCGCGCATCGATGCGATCGCGGGCGAAGGTGCATCGGTCACCATCGTCGACGGGACCTACGACGACGCAGTGCGCGCCTCCGCGGCGCTGGAAGCTGACGACATGCTCGTCGTGTCGGACACCTCGTGGGAGGGTTACACCGAGGTTCCGCGCACCGTGATCGAGGGCTACGCCACGATCTTCGCGGAGATCGACGAGCAGCTCGCGGCCGCACCGCCCGAGGTCGTCGTCGTACCGATGGGCGTCGGCGCGCTCGCCGCCGCGACGGTGCATCATTTCGCGTCGCGAGCGACGATCGTCGTGGTCGAGCCGCGGTCGGCCGCATGCGGGCTGCGCTCGGCGGCCGCCGGACATCCGGTCGCGGTGCCGGGACCGCACGATTCGATCATGGCCGGTTTGAATTGCGGCATGGTCTCGATCATCGCCTGGCCCGCGGTGTCGGCCGGGGTCGACGTGTTCGTCGCGGTCGACGACACCGCGGCCGAGCAGGCAATGCGCGACCTCGCGACGATCGGCGTCGTCGCGGGCGAGACCGGCGCCGCCGCGCTCGCCGGCCTGCGTGTCGCAGTGGTTGCCGGTGCGTCCGGCCTCCGCGGCCGGCGGATCCTGGTGCTCTGCACGGAAGGCGCGACCGATCCGCTCGCGTACCTGCGCATCGTCGGCCACGAGCCTTGAGCCGATTATTCGCCGAACAGCGAACGCGCACACTGCCGGAAGCGCGCGACGTCGACGCCGAGCGCGATCCGCCAGGGCGCGAAGCCCACGGGCGCCGATTGGGCCGACCCTTCGAGCGCGGCGAAGTACGGCGCGCGGAAGTCGACGACAGTCGTGCCCCACGCCGCGTCGCCGCCGCAGTCGACCGACAGGGGCAGGGCCGGCGCGTCGAGGATGATCTCGGGCGCCGAGAGCGCGAGAACGGCGAGCAGGTCGTGACACGGGGTGTCGGGCGACGTGAACGTGGAGCCGAACTCGCGGTAGAAACGCAGCGGCGCGTCGAGGAACGTCGCGGCCGCGCTGCGGTGCTCGGCCAGGAGCGCGAACTCGGCGGGGCGCAATGTGGCGACGAGCGTCACGTCGAGCCCGACCAACAAGGGCGGTCTCGCCCACGGCGCGACCACGACCCGCTCCGCGGCAATCGGATCGTGAGCAATGTTCGCCTCGCCGCACGGGAGAGCGTTGCCTCCTCGACGCGCGGAGCCGCCCATCACGACGAGTTCGCCAACTTCACCCGCGAACCCCGGATGTTCCTCGACCACGACGCCGATGTTGGTCAGCGGTCCGAGGGTCACGAGCGCCAGCTCCCCCGGCCGCTCGTCGACGAGGCGCGCGAGCAGTTCGGTCGCCGGTTCGTCGACCGGCCGTACCGGCGCGACCGGGCCGGCGG
>JAUZEM010000210.1 GCA_030839005.1 Actinomycetota bacterium
CTTGTCATCTCGGTGCTGGTGCTCGCGGTTCGTAGCGGCACGACGGGCCGGTACCTCGACGCGCTGCGCGGGAGCGAGACGGCTGCCGCGTCGATCGGGATCAACGCCGCGCGCGCCCGGATCACGACGTTTGCGCTCGCGGCTGCCATTGCCGGCGTCGGCGGCGGCCTCCTTGCGATGTACGAGCGCGCCACGAATTACGACCCGAACTTCGTGTACTTCCAGGGGCTCATCTGGGTCGTGCTCGTCGTGTCCCTCGGATCGCGCAGCGTCGAGGGCGCGATCCAGGCCGCGGCCGGATTCTTCGTCTTCCAGGCGGTGATCATCAACCAGGTCGTGCCGTGGCTCGTCAACAACCTTCAGCCCTGGTACCACATGGGCCAGCCGCCGCAGACGCTCGCGATCATCCTGTTGAGCCTCGGCGCGTTCACCTACGCCAAGCATCCCGAGGGCATTCTCGAGTTCAACAAGCGCAAGTCGCTGGAGGCGATTCAGCGCCTCATCGACCGGCGCTCGTCCAAGGGTGGGTTCACGAGTGCGGACGGCGACGTGGTCGACGGACCCGAGGCCGTCGGTCTCCCGGCCGCCGCCGGAGGCCCGGCATCGTGACCGCGCTGCTCACCGCCCACGGCGTCACGAAGATGTTCGCCGGCATCACCGCGCTCGACGACGTCAGCATCGAAGTCGGCGACGGTGAGATCGTCGGGCTGATCGGACCGAACGGGGCGGGGAAGACGACCTTCTTCAACTGCCTGCTCGGTCTGTTGAAGCTCGACGCGGGATCGGTGAGGTTCGAAGGGCGTGAGCTCTCCGGCATCCCGACGCACAAACGCGCCCGCCTCGGCATCGCGCGCACCTTCCAGCGCATCGAGCTGTTCACGGGCATGACGCCACGCGAGCACTTCCTCGTCGCCGAACGGGTCCGCAACGGCCGGGGTGCGCTGTGGAAAGACGTGCTGTTCCTCGGACGCCCGACCTCGGCCGAGAAAGAGCGCGCCCAGAAGATGCTCGACCTGCTCGGTCTCGCACCCGTCGGCGACCGCTCGGTGGAGTCGCTGAGCCACGGCGTCGGCCGGCTCGTAGAGATCGGCCGGGCCCTCATGACGCAGCCGAAGCTCGTTCTGCTCGACGAGCCGTCGTCGGGCCTCGACCGCCACGAGACGGAAGAGCTCGCCGAGACGCTCCGCGGGGTGCAGCGCGAGCAGGGCGTCGCGATCCTGCTCGTCGAGCACGACGTCGACCTCGTCCGGAACCTCGTCGAGCGCGTGTACGTGCTCGACTTCGGCACGCTGATCGCGTCGGGACCCACGTCCTCCGTCTTCGCCGACAGCGCGGTGCGCCGGGCGTACCTCGGGGATCTCGTCTGATGGCGGTCGCGCCCGAACCCGGCGCCGTAGCGCTGCTCGAGCTGCGCGACGTCGATGCCGCGTACGGTCCCTTCCGTGCGATCTTCGGTGTGTCGTTCACGTTGTATCCCGGTCGCGTGCTCGCGCTGCTGGGGTCGAACGGTTCCGGCAAGACGACCATCGCGCGGGTCTCGTCCGGACTGCTCGCGCCCACGACCGGAACGGTCTGGTTCGACGGCGACGACGTTACCGGGTGGCGCCCGTTCCGCTACGCGCGCCTCGGTATCGTTCACGCGCCTGAAGGACGCTCGGTTTTCGCGTCCCTCAGCGTCGAGGAGAATCTGGCGCTGACGTTCCAGCGCACGCGTGGCCGTTCGGGCGTCGGCGCGGCGCTCGCCCAGGCGTACGAACTGTTCCCCCGGCTCGGCGAGCGACGTCGACAGACGGCCGGGACGCTCTCGGGTGGTGAGCAGCGCATGCTCTCCCTCGCGCGTGTTCTCGTCGAACTACCGCGCCTGCTCATCGCCGACGAGCTGTCGTTGGGCCTGGCGCCGATCGTCGTCGACGAGGTGTACCGCACGCTCGAGCGCATCCGCGATGCCGGCACGACGTTGCTGATCGTCGAACAGCATGTGCAGCACGCGCTCGCGATTGCCGACGACGCGATCGTGCTCGTGAAAGGCGAGGTCGCGTATTCGGGTCCGGTGTCCGAGCTGGGCGACCTACATGCCCGGGTGCTCGGCGTTGGCGGCGGTACCGCCGGCTAACTGTGTAATTGACGGAGGTACCACTTCGCCGCGTCTTCGAACGGCGGGGCCACAGTTCGAGAACTAGCCGGTGGCGTCAAGCGCCTTTCAGTCTCCAAAGATGCCTGGGCAGCAACAACGTCTTAGGAACCACAGCTAGCACCCGCGCTAGCACTGGTGATAGCGCGGGCGCTAGCCCTTCTTAACGGAGAGGTATTGCTCGATCTCGCCGTCCAGTTGTCAGGCGGAGATCGCGACCGCGAGGCGCACCTCGGCGCGCTGGCGCGCGAAGGCGCGGGCCGCACCGCAGCCCTGCGACCCGGCATCGAACACCGACGCACCTGACCGAACCGCTTTTACAACGCTGCGGGGAGATGCAGCTAACCGCCGAACAGCGATGCGTGCGCGACGCGTGCGAGGGTCTCGGCGATCGCGTCCGGTTCGATGCGGACCTGGTTCGTCATTGCGTAGTAGTTGAGGCGTTCGAGCATCGCGACGAGCACGAGGGTCGCGATGGTCGGGTCGAGGTCGGGGGGTGCGACCTCGCCGATCCGGGCGACGACGACGCCGGTGAACTGCGTCAGCAGGTCGGTGCCGAGCCGGCCGAACTCGCTGCCGCCGATCTCGGCTTCGGTCCAGGCGCGGATGACCGGGCCGTGGCGTAGGTAGACCTCGACGAATTGTCTGATCCATCGCTGTAGCCGGGCGCGCCCGGTCGCGCCCGCGCGGAGCGGTTCCATTGCCTCGGCGAGGGCCTGCATCTCTTGCGCCACTTCCGCCGCGAGAGCACGGAAAAGATCCTCTTTGTTGGAGAAGTAGAGATAGAACGTCCCGTGGGAGGTCTGCGCCACCTTGACGACGTCGTCGACACGGGTGGCGTGGTAGCCCTTCGATGCCAGTACCGTCGCGCCCGCGTCGAGCAGCCGGCGCTGCGTGTTCCGGCCGCGGGCGCGCAGCTCTCGTGGTTCACTCACTGCCCGCCGGCGCGCAGCGGGTTGGTTTCCGCCGGCCCGGGGCACCCGGGGAGGCTAGGTCGCAGCCGACGTTCGTGTCAGGTTTCGGGCTTCTCGCCCTGACTGGACCGGGCCTGCACCGCTACGCTCCGACGCCGACGTCAGCTTTCGGAGGGCCCAGTGAGCGCGACCACCTACGACGCCGTTTCCGTCGGCGAGGAACGGACACAGGAATTCCCGGCGCTCACGCGCACGATGTTCGTGAGGTACGCGGGCGCCAGCGGCGACTTCAACCCGATGCACCACGACGACACGATCGCGACTCAGGTCGGCAATCCTTCGGTGTTCGGCCACGGCATGCTCTCGATGGGGCTCGCCGCCCGAGTGCTCAAGGACTGGTTCGGCGCCGAGTCGCTGCGGCGTTTGCAGGTCCGATTTGCGAAGCAGGTCTGGCCCGGCGACGTGCTCACCTGCACGGCCGTCGTCACCGGGAAGCGCGACGACGGAGGTGAGCATCTCGTCGACATCGACCTCACGGTCGCGAACCAGGACGGCGTCACGGCGATCAGCGGCTCCGCCACCGCCGCGGTCGCGGTCGCGTAGATGGGGTTGCTCGACGGTCGGGTCGCGATCGTCACCGGCTCGGGACGAGGCATCGGGCGCGAGTTCGCGTTGTGCTTCGCCCGTGAGGGCGCCTCAGTCGTCGTGAACGACGTCGGCGTCTCGCTCGACGGGCAAGGTACAGCGGAAGACCCCGCGGCGCAGGTGTGCAAGGAGATCAGCGAGCTCGGATCGAAGGCGGTGCCCAACTACGACTCGGTCAGCGACTTCGACGGTGCACGCGACATTGTGCGCACGGCCGTCGACGCGTTCGGCACGGTCGACATCCTGGTGAACAACGCGGGGATCGTGCGCGACAAGACCTTGCTGAAGATGGACGAGTCCGATTTCGATTCGGTCGTCGACGTGCACCTGAAGGGCACGTTCAACTGCACGCGACACGCGGCAGAAGTGATGAAGGAGAAGGGTTACGGGCGGATCGTCAACATCACGTCGTCCGCGGGATTGCGCGGCAACTTCGGACAGACGAACTACGGTGCCGCCAAGGCCGG
>JAUZEM010000345.1 GCA_030839005.1 Actinomycetota bacterium
GCGATCGTCAGCTCGATCCGTCGCCGACGCACGATCGCGCACCTCGCCGTCGGCGTCGCGGCTGTGATGGTCCTGATCTCCGTCGGTGCGGCGGTCGGCCGCGCGTATTATCTCGCCCGGGTCGGAGCCGCCCATCGCGTCATCGCCGGCGCCCCCTTCGACGCGTTGGTCGGACCGCTACGGGCCGGCGCGCGATTGACGTTCGCCGTCGCACTCGCGACCTTCGTCGGCGTCTGGTTGTCCGAGTCGAAGGCCCTGGTCGCCCGGGAACGAAAGGCGCGCGTCCTCGTCGTCGAGCTGGTGCAGCGGAATGCGCGGTCGCTCGCAATCGCGGGCGCATCGATCGCGGCCGTCGTCCTCGTTGCGTGGGACCGGCCCCGGCCTCTCGTCGTCTTCTCTACGGTCGCAGCCGTGGTGCTCTGGGAGGTGTTGTGCCTCGCCGCCGGGCGAGTCGGCCCCCAAGGTGGCACCGGGGGTCCGACGGCAGCAAACTGACGGCCGTGCGGTTCCGCGTCGAGCACGAGTTTCCCGGTGCGCGCAACGCAGTGGCCGACATCCTGTGCGATCCCGCGTTCCACACCCGGCTCGAGCTTCCCGATCTGAGCCGGCCGGAAGTCGTCGAGCAATCGACGACCGGAACCGAGCGGATCCTGCGACTCCGTTACGAGTTCGTCGGTCACATCGACCCGATCGCACGCCGGATTCTGGCCGGCCGCCGGCTCACGTGGATCCAGGAGTTGCGGCTCGACATCGCGACGTACGTCGGCCGTCTCTCTTTCTCGGCCGAGGCCGAGGCCGACCGGCTGCACGGGTCCGCCGACGTCACGCTCGAGGCGCTCGACGGCGCGCGCACCCGCCGGCGCGTGGCGGGTGAGCTGTTCGTGCGGGTACCGATCGTCGGCGGCACCGCTGAGCGCCGAATCGTTCCCGGCCTCGTCCGTCGTCTCGACGTCGAGGCCGACGCGCTCACCGCGGCGCTCACCGCCGCGGGTTGAACGCGATTTCACTGCGCCATGAACTCTTCGGCGACGAAAAGGGTGTCGCCCGCGTAGGCGACGCCGACCCCGATCGACGTGATGCGCGCGTTCAACATGTTGGCGGCGTGTTCGGCCGAACCCTCGAACCCGCTCTCGAGCCCCGCGATATTGGTAGCGGGCGCAGCTGCACCGACGTTCTCTTCCAGCAGCGTCCAACTCACCGTGATCCCACTCGCCACGTCGGAGTGACAGATCGTCGGAGCGCTCGCACCGCCGCCGCAGTTGCCGCCGGCCATCCACGCGGCCCACAGGTGCGCTTTGTCCTCGAGGTTCGAGTGCACAGAGAGCGCACCGAGCCCGTGAGCGCCGCGGAAACTGTTGACCGCGTCGATGATCTGCGACTCGGTCGCATTCGGTGGCGCGCTCGCCGAGGAGCTCGACGCGAGCTCCGCGCGTATCTGCGTGCAGCTCGCCAGAGTGAGCGCCACGAACATGCTGAGAACGATGGCCGTGGCGCGGTGAAGGACTGATTCTCTGCGTTTGGGCATGAGGGTCAGTCTTGCCATGCGACCCGCCCGAAACGCGAACCCTCCGCGTTCTGCCTGGTCAGAGACGTGACCCTCCGACGGCCTTCAGCAAAGCCTCGTTCGGTTGATCGGGCAACGCGTCCAATGGACGTCCGAGCTCGGCAACGGTCGGACCGAACTCGGCTGCGAGCGGCGCGAGTGCATCGAGCGAGAAGTCGTAGAGCCGTGCCGCGTTTCCTGCGAGCAGTTGCTGCAGCTCGGCCGGCTCGGCGTCATGGAAAAGCTGTCGCAGGTGTTCTCGCGTGTACGGCCAGGTTCCCTCGTCGTGCGGATAGTCGCTCCCCCACATGAACTTGTCGATGCCGATCACCTCACGGGCTCGGGCGTCGTCGGGTCCGGGCTGGCTGACACCGACCCAACAGTTCTGACGGAAATAGTCGCTCGCGAGCTGCGGCAGCTTGTGCTCCTCCGTGTAGCGGAGCTCCCCCGTCGCGCCGGTCGTCCTGATCTTCTCGATGAGCTGGTCGAACCGTTCGAGCATCGGCGGCAACCACGCGCACCCCATCTCCGTCATCACGAACTGCAAGCGCGGGTGACGCTCGAAAACGCCGGAGAGGAGCAACTGCACGAAAGGTCGTTGCGAGTAGAACGACACCTCGGTGATGTAGAGGAGGTCGGCGACGGGGTACTTGCCGTAGTTCGGCAGACCGGTGCCGCCGTGGCTGTTCACCTTGACGCCGAGGTCTTCGCACGCGGACCAGAGCGGATCGTAGACCGGGTCATAAAGCGGCTTGACGTAGTCGACGTCCGGTGGGACGGCCGAGATCAACACGCCGCCGCGCAATCCGTGCTCGCTGATCCACGTCGCGTCCTCGATCGCGTCGTTCACGTCGTTCAAGAAGATCTGGCCGATGCCGGCGCGGCGCTCCGGAAACCGGGCGCACCAGTCGGCAAGCCATCGGTTGTGCGCGCGGATGCCCGCCCGACGATGCTCGTACTCGTCGGGTTTCGGCGGCCGGGCAAACAGCACGAAGCTCGGGAAGAACGGCGGCACCGTGTTCGGGAACACGACCTCACCAACGATGCCGTCCGCTTCGAGCTGGGAGTTGCGCAGCTCGTCGTCCCAGTTGCGCAGACGCCGGTTGCCGCGCAGGTCGGAGAACGGGTTGCGGTATTTCTCGCGCCACGCGTCGAAGTCGCTGAGATACCGCGCCTCGAGGTAGTCGCGATAGGCGTCGTGGCTGGCACCGGCGTGACAGTCGGCGGAGATGATCGTGTAGTGATCGGTACTCGAGAACGACATCGTGACCTCGATTCGACGTGCCGGCGCGCAGGGTACTCCGGGGCGACGTTCGCGCCGCCGCCGGTCGCGGCAGACTGGCCGAATGACCCTTCGCCGAACGCCGATTCTCGCCATTGCGCTCGCACTGGTCCTCGCGGCCACTGCCGCGCCTGCCTTTGGCGGTTCAAGCTGGCCCGTGTATCACGGGAACGCGCAACGGACCGCCAACGACCCGTCCGAGCCGCCGCTGCTTCCCGCACACCAGGTGTGGCAGCGACCGCTCGACGCCGCGGTCTACGCCCAGCCCCTCGTCTTCAACGGGCGCGTGTTCACCGCGACGGAGAACAACACCGTGTACGCGCTCGACGCGCACGACGGTGGCGTGTTGTGGGCGCGACACCTCGGGCCGCCGATGACGAACGTCAGCTCACAGGTCGGCTGCGGCAACGTCGATCCTCTCGGCATCCTCTCCACGCCGGTGATCGACACGACGACGAACACGATCTACGCCGTCGCGACGATCCAGGACTCAGTGAACAACATCCACCACCAGCTCATCGGGCTCGACACGCTCACGGGGACGCTGAAGGTCTCCGTGAACGCCGATCCCGGCGCGCCACAGAATCCGCTGTTCATCCAACAACGTGCCGGCCTCGCCCTCGGAAATGGTCGCATCTACATCGGTTTCGGCGGCTACGCGGGTGACTGCGGCCCGTACCACGGCTGGTTGGTATCGCTCGACGAGAGCGGACACGGCAAGGTCGCGTTCAACGTCACGCCCAACTCGGCTCTGGGCGCGATCTGGGCGCCCGGCGGCCCAACGATCGACACGCGCGGCAACGTGTATGTCGCGACCGGGAACCCCGATCCCGACAACAACGGCGACTTCGGTGAGAGCGTGGTGAAGTTCGACGGCTCGGCGGGCATGCATCGCGCCGGTGCGTTCAAGACCTTCCCAGGTGGCGACAACGACCTCGCCTCGGTCGCCCCTTCGATCCTCCCGAACAACATGCTGTTCCAGATCGGCAAACAACAGACGGGGTTCCTCGTCGACACGAACACGATGACGCAGCTGGGCTCGTTGCACATGTGCGACGGCGTTTCCGCCTTCGGCGCGAACGCGTTCGACGGATCACGGCTCTTCGTGCCGTGCTCGAACCACATCCAAGAGGTCAACGTCGACGTGGCGCACCGGTCGATGTCGCTCGGCTGGGTAGGTCCGGCGACCGGTGCCGCCGGCTCGCCGATCCTCGCGGGCGGGAGCGTGTGGTCGATCGATCGAGCTTCGGGAACGCTGTATGTGCTCGATCCCGCCAACGGCGCGGTGCGCTCGACGCTCTCGGTCGGAC
Source organism: Actinomycetota bacterium (assembly GCA_030839005.1). Taxonomy (GTDB): domain Bacteria; phylum Actinomycetota; class Acidimicrobiia; order IMCC26256; family PALSA-610; genus PALSA-610. The sequence goes on from JAUZEM010000345.1 coordinate 4,136, forward strand.
CGGTCGCGCACTTCGCCGCGCCCTCCGCCGCGCTCGGGCTCGTTCTCGTGCCGACGTTGTCGGGCGTCACGGCGCTTGCCGGACCGACCGGCGTCCCGCCGCACGCGCCGAGCGCCTGTCTCGCACAGAAGAACCACGACGGGTACTGGGTCGCGGGAGCCGATGGCAACATCTTCCCGTTCGGCGGCGCGCCGAGCTGCGGCTCGCTCGCAGGAATCCGGCTCGCGCAACCGGTCGTCGGAATGGCCGGTCGCGCGACGCCCGGTTACTGGCTCGTCGCGCGCGACGGCGGCGTCTTCGCGTTCGGTGACGCCCAGTTCCACGGCTCCATGGGCGGCCGGCACCTGAACCAACCCATGGTGGGGATGGCTCCGACCGCGTCCGGCAGGGGCTACTGGACCGTCGCGAGCGACGGCGGTGTGTTCTCCTTTGGTGACGCGCGCTTCCACGGCTCGATGGGCGGCCTCCACCTGAACCGGCCCGTCGTCGGCATGGCGGCGACGCCCTCGGGCAACGGTTACTGGATGGTCGCGTCCGACGGCGGCATCTTCGCGTTCGGCGACGCGCGCTTCCACGGCTCGATGGGCGGCCAACGCCTCAACCAGCCGATGGTGGGGATGGCGCCGGCGCCGTCCGGGCGCGGCTATTGGACGGTCGCGAACGACGGCGGCGTGTTCTCGTTCGGTGACGCTCCGTTCCGCGGCTCCACCGGCAGCATCCATTTGGCATCCCCGATCGCCGGGATGGAGGGGCAGGGCGCCGGATACCGGTTCGTTGGTGGCGACGGTGGCGTGTTCGCGTTCGGGCTCCCGTTCGCCGGTTCCGCAGCCGGGCTTGCCACCGCGGCACCGGCGGTCGCGATCGCGCACGATTGAGCGAGGCCCGCGCGGATCAGCGGAACGCGTCGCGCGCGGGAGCGGCCGAAGCCGCGACCCGCCAGAAGCCGTAGGTTCCCTCGTCGAGCAACTCCCGGGCGGCGTCGACGGTCGCACCCAGGGCAACCCGGTTGAACCCGCTTCCGACCGACACGCGCCGCACACCGGCCGCGGCGAGCTCGGAGACGGGCGGAACGTTCGGGAGCGCGAGGACGTTGACCGGCAGATCGACAGACGACACGACGGTGCGGATGTCGTCAAGGTCGTGTAGCCCGGGCGCGTAGAGCACATCGGCGCCGGCGGCCTGGTACGCCTGCAATCGGGCGACCGTATCGCCGAGATCGGCCCGTCCGTGGAGATGGTTCTCGGCGCGGGCGGTCAACACCAGGCGAGACCCTCCTTCGTGCGCAGCCTGGGCCGCGGCCTCGACCCGCGCCGCGGCGAAAGAGGTCTCGTAGATCGGATCGTCGGGCCGACGGGTGAAGTCCTCGACCGAACAGCCGGCGACACCGGTGGCCGCGAGACGCGAGATGTTCGCGGCAACGCCGCCCGGGTCGTCCGCGAACCCGTTCTCGAAGTCGACATTGACCGGCAGGTCCGTCGTGTCGGCGAGCGCCGCGGCGTGCTCGAGGATCTCGTCGATCGTCACACTGCCGTCGAGTCGGCCGAGTGCTGCCGCGTGACCCGCACTCGTGGTCGCGACCGCCGAAAAGCCGAGGAACGCGAACAGCTTCGCGGTACCTCGGTCCCACGCGTTGGGCAGGAGAAGCGGCGCATCACCGTGGTGCAGCGTCAGGAACGTCTTGCACTTGTCCGCTTGCGTACGCATGGTCTCAACGTAGTGGCACGACTCTGCGTTGCGAGCGCCGGCGGGAAACGCTACGAATGGCGACGTGGGCGAGACCGCACTGTACGAGCTCGAGGGACATGTCGCGACGATCACCTACAACCGACCCGAGGCGTTGAACGCGATCAACGGCGAGATGCGGCAGGATCTCAACGACGCCTTCAGTCGCTTCCGTGACGACGAAGAGGCATGGGTTGCGATCGTGACCGGCGCGGGCAAGGCGTTCTGCGCCGGCGCGGATCTGCGCGACGGTGCTCACTCCGCAGGTCATTTTCCCGGCACGTTCTGGGAGAAGCCGACGATCAATTCCTTCGAGAGCGGCTGGGAGATCTTCAAACCGGTGATCGCCGCGGTGAACGGCTATTGCCTCGGCTACGGCCTTACGCTCGTCACCTGGTGCGACTTCGTGATCGCGAGTGAGCGGGCCGAGTTCGGCTTTCCCGAGGTTCGCCTCGGTGTGCCGACGATCGTCGGCGCGATCCGGCTCCCGCAGCGGCTGTTGTGGCAGGACGCGATGGAGTTGCTGCTCACCGGCGAGCGCATCGACGCGGCGCGCGCCAAGGAGATCGGGCTCGTCGGCTCGGTGGTCGCGCACCACGAGCTCATGAACGCGGCGCAGCGACTCGCCGACCGCCTGCTCCAGGGTGCGCCTCTCGCGCAGCGCGCGATCAAGGAAGTCGCCGTACGCGCCCGACAACTCCCGATGCTCGAATCGATCCGCTTCGGCGAGACGATGCGCAAGGTCGCCGCCGCGACCGAGGACGCGGCGGAGGGCGGTCGCGCCGCTGCCGAGGGCCGCACTCCCGAGTGGCGCGCGCGCTGAGGACCGCGACAAACCTGGTTGTTCAGCAAGCTGGCCTAGTTGTTGAGCAGGCTGGCGATCACGTTGACGACGACAGCCAAGATGACGGCGCCGAACAGGTAGGCGAGCAGTGCATGGCGGAGCACCGTGCGACGCGTTCTTCGTGCCTGTATGTCCGTATCGGATACCTGGAATGTCATCCCGACGGTGAACGCGACGTAACCGAAGTCCCGGTAGTCGGGCAACTCTCCGTGGGTTTTGAAGTCGATGCCGCCGACCGGCGGCGAGTAATACTCGTGCGCGTACCGCAGCGCGAACACCGTGTGAACAACGGCCCACGAAAGCGCAACCGTGAGCAGCGCGATCGCGGTCAACATGAGCCGGCCGCCGCCGTGCGCCTGGTCGGCCTTGAGCAGATCGAAGCCGGTGCCCACGAGGCTCGCGACGCTCGCGCTGAGGAGGAGCAACGAGGTGGCCACTCGACTCGTGTCCTCGCGGGTCGCGTGGGTTCGCGTCTCTTCGGGGTTCCACCGGCCGACGCTCGTCCACACCCACGCCACGTACGCCCCGGCGACCACGTCCCAGCCCCCGAGCGCAGCCAGCTGCCACGGAGCCAAGAACGCGGCAACCGAGCCGACGACCACGCCGGCCGCTGTCACCACCATGAGCCGTTGCACCGCAGTCGGAACTCTCGTCATCGTCGCCAGTGTCTCACGCAGACTCGCCGCTGACGCGACACGCGTCGCGAATTGCTCTGTTGCCGTCAGGTCGTGTGATCACCGGGCAGCACGTCGACCTCCGACTCGTGCCACACCGGACTGTCCGACGCGGTCTCGACATTGAATCCATAGTCGTACACCAACGTGCCGCCGAAGGTCGCGCCGATCGACACGAGCGCGGCAACGATGAGCGAGAGCGCGAGGATCGCGACGTTGGGATGTGTACGCGTGTGGTACACGTTGAGTCGCAACGCGATGTCGACCAACGCCAGCAGCGTGACGGTCAGCATCGTCCATGCGTGCGTGTTCGCGGTGCGCCGGGCCTGCGTTCCTTTCTCGGTCGAACGCAGCCAGTCCCAAAAGCCGGTCAACGCGGCCAGTACCGAAACGGCCGCGCCGCCGATGAAGACATACGTGCCGGCTCGAAAGAAGTCGCGCGCCCAGGTGTCGTGTCGCCCCAATGTGGAGATGACGTCGAACGCCGCGGCGAACAGATAGGCCGCGACCGGGAAGTCGGTCAGAGGAGGATGGGTCGGCTTGCCCG
>JAUZEM010000392.1 GCA_030839005.1 Actinomycetota bacterium
CCCGGGCCGGAGGTCCTGTTCCCCGCGTCGCGGTCATAGCCTGGTCACGTGCCCGACCGCCCCGATCACGTCTATCTCGACCACGCGGCCTCGACGCCGATGCGGCCCGAGGCGATCGCCGCCATGACGCCGTTCCTCGCCGAGCATCCCGGGAACCCGTCGGGCGCTCACGGCGCCGCGCGCGCAACGAAGTCCGCGCTCGAGGAGGCGCGTGAGACGGTCGCCGCGGTCTGTGGTTGCCGCCCGCACGAGGTCGTGTTCACGGGGTCCGGCAGTGAGGCCGACAACCTCGCGGTCAAGGGCGCGGCCTGGGAGGCGCGAGCGCACGATCGGCGACTCGACGGCGTCGTGACGAGCGGGATCGAGCACAAGGCGGTGCTCGGGGCGTGCGACCGGCTGGAATGCGACGGGTTTCGGGTCGTCCGGGTCCCGGCCAACGGTGATGGCGTGGTCGACCTCGACGCGCTGGCCGGCGCGCTCGACGACCGCACGGCAGTGGTGTCGGTGATGCTCGTCAACAACGAGACGGGCGCGCGCCAACCCATCAAAGAGATCGCGCGTCTCGTGCGCAATGCCGCGCCCCGTGCAGTCGTACACACCGATGCTGTGCAGGCGCCGCAGTGGCTCGATCTCCCGGCGGCGGCCGCCGACGTTTCCTTGGTCGCGATGTCCGGCCACAAGTTCGGCGGCCCGAAGGGCGTCGGGGCGTTGATCGTGCGGGACGGAACCCGGCTCGTGCCGCTCGTCGAGGGCGGCGGCCACGAACGCGGGTTGCGCGCCGGGACGCAGAACGTGGCCGGGATCGTCGCGTTCGCGACCGCACTCCGCATCACGCACGGGCGCCGCGCCGAGGAGACCGCACGAATCGCGGCATTGCGCGACGAGCTGGAACGCGGGCTCGCCGCGCAGGTTTCGGGATTCGCGGTGAACGGCGCGTCGGCGTCGCGAGTTGCCGGCATCCTGCACTGCACGTTCGACGGCGTCGAGGCCGAGACGCTGCTCCTGGCCCTCGACCAGCAGGGCGTGATGGCAGCTTCGGGCTCGGCGTGCAGCTCCGGCGCGGTCGACCCGTCGCACGTCCTGCTGGCAATGGGAATGCCCCGCGAGCGCGCGCTCTCGTCGGTCCGGTTCTCCCTCGGGTACGCGTCGACGTACGCCGACATCGACGCCGCGCTCGCGATCGTCCCCGAGGTCGTCGCCAAGCTGCGGGTGACCTGATGCCGCGTGTCATGGTGATGATGAGCGGCGGTGTCGACTCCTCCGTCGCGGCCGCGCTGCTGCACGAGGGCGGTCACGACGTCACCGGCGTCACGCTGAAGCTGTGGGGCGGCGAAAGCGACAGCGGTTGTTGCAGCGTCGCCGACGTCGAGGACGCGCGCCGGGTCGCGGCGCAGCTCGGCATTCCGCACTATGTGTTCAACTTCTCCGACGTGTTCGAGGCCGACGTCGTCGCGCCGTACGTCGACGCCTACGCGGCGGGTGAGACCCCGAACCCGTGTGTCGAGTGCAACCGCACGATGAAGTTCGGGCGGGTGCTCGAGCGGGCGCGCCGGCTCGGCTACGACTTCGTTGCCACTGGTCATCACGCGCGCGTCGTGATGACCGACGACGGCCCCGCGCTTGCGCGGGCGACCGACCGGGCCAAGGATCAGTCCTATGTCCTTTACATGCTCGGTGCCGAGGAGCTTGCCCGCACGCTGCTGCCGGTCGGTGACCTGACGAAAGCCGAAGTCCGCGCGCACGCTCGCGCGCTCGGTCTGCGCACGGCCGACAAACGCGAGAGCATGGACGTCTGCTTCATCAAGCGCGGCGGGCGTGACGCCTTCCTCGGCGCACGCATCCCGCGACGTTCGGGCGCGATCGTCGATGAACAAGGGGTCGTCGTCGGAACGCACGACGGGATCGACGCGTTCACGATCGGTCAGCGACGCGGCCTGGGCGTCGCCGTCGGCGAGCGTCGCTACGTGACCGACATCGCGGTCGGCACCGCGACAGTGACGATTGGGCCGCGAGACGCGCTGCTGCACGGACGCGTGCGTTTGCGCGACGTGCGTTGGTCACGTACCGGATGCGATGTGCGCGCAATGCTCGTGCAGTCGCGCGCGCACGGAACCCCCGCGCGTGCGAGGCTCGACGGCGACGAGCTCGTGTTCGCGTCGCCGCACCCTCGGGTCGCGCCCGGACAGGTCGTCGCGTTCTACGACGGCGACCTGTGCTGCGGGGGCGGCATCGTCGCAGCCTGAGCCGTCTGCGCAGACCGAGGAGACGGATCCGTGAGTCTCACGCGCTGATCCGCCGCGTCCGGGCCCGGCCGATCGCGGCGTCGGCTCGCACCACGGCGGCCGCGATCAGCTGCGGTGCGACCACGTCGGCGTTCCCGCGGCCGCGCCGCCGGCCGAACTCGACCGGCTCCGTCAGGCCCATCAGGATTCCGCCCGCGATCGTGCCCAGCCGCAGGTCGAGCGCGTCGGGGGGGAGCGCGGCCGTCGCGGTGCGCCGAAGCCTCGCGATGTGCTCGCGCCGGACCAGGACGGGCTCGGTGAGCGTCAGCGGGTCGGCGATCGCGATGCCGGCGGGCACGAGCACGAACCATCGGCAGGAAAGGGAGTGCAACGCGCGCACGACGAGCAGCGCGACCGGCACGCCGACGACTGTTGCGAGCGCGCCGGTGAGGTAGCGACCGTCGGCGAGGAGCAGCGGCCCGCTCACAACACCGAGAACCACGAGCGCTACCGCCACGGGTACGGGCCCGAACAGCAGCGGCATCGGGATGCGCAACGGGAAGCGTTGCTCGTCGCCGTACGCGTGCGCGTTGGCGGCCGCGAGCGCGGTGGGCGCGGACAACGCGAGGATTGCGGCGACGCCGCTCGATGCGAGCGCAAGCTCGGCCGACGCCGCACTCGTCGATGCCGACGAAACCGCGACGCACGCGAATCCACACGGTGCGACGACGCGCAACAGTGTGAGACCCCACGGTCGCGGCGCGAACAACGTGAAGAGTCCCACCGACCAGGTCACCCAAAGGAATAGGGCCGCGAGGCGCGACGGCCCGGTCGACCAACCTTCGGTCGCATCTGCAAACGCGGCACCGGTTGTGACGGGGAGAAGCGCCCAGCTCGCGCGAGTGCACCACAGCCAGATCAACGTGCGCTCCGCTTCGTCGAGTGTGCCGGCGTCGGCCTATCCTACGAATCTTCATGGGCGAACCACTGCTCGGCGGGGCGATCTGCGCGGGGATGGCTACAGCGATCGGCAGCCTTCCGCATCGCGACGCGCGCGCCGCCGCGGCACTTACCTTGCGTTGTCTGCCGGAGCTGCCCGCGGCGCCGCAGCTCCCGTTTCGGTCGAGGCGTGAAGGCGTCGTCGCGCAATGGGCCGGCGCGGTGCCCGGCGTCGTGGTGCACGACGACGGCGCGATCGAGCTCGGTTCTGCCGTTGACCCGTT
>JAUZEM010000393.1 GCA_030839005.1 Actinomycetota bacterium
GGATACGCCACGGCGGAGACACCGGCGAGCGCCGTGCGCGCGGCCGTGTCCTTGTCGGGCGCGAATCTCTTCAGCACCATCGGCGCGGGTGACGCGCCCGCGCTGTTGTTCCACGGCACCGCTGATACGACTGTTCCCTACCAGTGGGCCGTGTCCACGGTGAAGAAGGCGCGGGAAGCGCACCTCGACGTTTTCCTCGAGTCGTGGGAAGGTGCCGGACACGTGCCCTACGTGCAGTTCCGCGACCAGATCCTCACCCAGACGCGGAACTTCTTGTGGTGGGAGATGGACCTTCAACACGCGGCGAGGTAACGAAAGGCTGAGCCGCGGTGCCAGTCGATCCGTTGCTCCAGCCGGTCATCGACGCGATGAACGCACAGCTGTTCGGGTCCGCGAAAGCGGGCGCGGAGCTCGAAGCCGGGATGCCGGTCGCGGCGGCGCCGGGCTTGGGCACTCTGGCCGACGACGCGCCCGAGGTTGCGAGCATTGCCGACCATCGAGTGCCCGTTCCCGACGGCGAGATCACGGTGCGGATGTATACGCCGTTCGGAACGGGACCCTTTCCCGTGCATCTCTTTCTCCACGGGGGCAGCTTCTGGCTCGGAACGCTCGACGAGTCCGAGGCCAGGTGCCGGGAGACGGCGCAGAGCGCGGGGTGCGTGGTCGCGGCGGTGGGCTACCGGCTCGCGCCCAAGCACAAGTTTCCGACCGCGCCGGAGGATTGCTTCGGCGCGCTGCGCTGGCTGGTTGACAACGCGGTCGCGCTCGGTGTCGACGCGGGGCGGGTCTCGGTCGGTGGCGTGAGCGCGGGTGGCAACCTGGCGGCGGTCGTGGCGTTGATGGCGCGGGACCGCGGCGGACCGCCACTCGCGTTCCAGGTGCTCGAGATCCCGGTCACCGACCTCACCCTGAGCTTCCCGTCGATCACCGAAAATGGCGAGGGTTACGTCCTCACGAAGGAGTCGTGCGCCCGCTACGTCAGGTTGTATCTCGCCGATCCCGCCCAAGCCACCCACCCGTACGCGTCGCCGTACTTTGCCGGCGACCTGTCGCGGTTGCCGCCGGCGCTCGTAGTGACCGCCGAGTTCGACCCCGTGCGCGACGAGGGCGAGGCGTATGCGCGCCGCCTCGAATCCGCGGGCGTTGCGGTCGAACTGGTTCGCATGAACGGCCATATCCACGGATCGATGGCGTTCACCAAGCTCATGCCCTCGGCGCGCGCACACCGAGAGCGGGTGCACGCGCGCTTGCGTGACGCGTATCGCCGTTAGAAGCCGCGGCGCGTCTGCGAGCGAGCCGTCACGGATGGCACGGTTGCGCGCCACATTCGTCGACGAACGTTCCGTTCGCGTCTAGGAACAACGAGACTTCGTCGCGAACCGCGGCCACGTTGCGAGCCGCGCCGTGAGGATCGTCGCCAAACTCCGGGGAATGCGGCGGCAGGCTCTCGATCGGCGGCGCCGGGGTGCCGAAGTCCCACAGCTGGAGCACCGACCCGGCGAACGGCGAGCTCGGCACCGGCGGGATGTCCCACATCGGCGTGACGTCGTTGCTGCGCCCGGCCGCGATCGCCGGCTGGTGGACGAACGCGCCGATCGTGCGGGCCTCGGTCTCGGTCGAGATGTTGGCGACCTGGTGGTCGCCGAAGGCCTCGATCATCAGCACCTGGTGGTTCGGCGTCCCCGGGTACGGGTCGCGGATCATGTGCTGCGCGTAGCCGTCGGGATCGCCGCGATCCCAAAGCATCTGGATGATCGCCACGCTCAATATGTGCAGGCGCTCGTCGGGATACGTCGCCGACACCAGCGCCAAGAACGGATCGAAGTCGACGCTCCGCGGGAGGAGCTCGCTGTAGTTCATGCCCGGGACACCGAGCACCGCACGGGTCCACTCCTTCGAGATTGCGGTGGCCGCGCCGCCGAAGATGCCGCCCTGGCTGTTGCCGTTGTAGAACACCTCGTTGGGCACGATCGAAGACGCCGCCGGCGCACCGACGCGGAAGGCGGGATCGCGGCCGAACCCGCGCGGGTCCTTCAAGAGCCGCGCGAGGAACTGCATGTTCAACATGCCCTGCTGGAGCCGGTCGGGGATCGATCCGAAGCTGGAGAAGTCGACGATGACCTTCGCGACATTCGGCAGATCGTCCGACGCCATGCCGATCTCCGGGGTGGCGCACAACACGATGTCGTACTGGTCGAGGAACGGCGCAAACCCCTCGATCTCGTCGGTGTCGCCGAGCAACCCGTGGCCGTACACGACCCCCCTTCCGGGGTGTGCGGTTCCCCCGGCGGCCGCCGACGCGGGGATCAGGCAACGGAAGGCGGCATGGAAGGTCCCCATGCGGATCGGCATGCCCTGGTCGTCGAGCGGCATGCGTGCGCCGGGGACACCGCCGTTCGTCAGGTAGAGCGGCACGTCGAAGGTGCCCTGAACCCGGCGGGCGATGCTCGAATTGGGATTCTCGTCGATGGACGTCACGTGGAACGCCGGCACGCCGGAGCCGAGTGCTGCGTACGCGTCGTCGCGGATGTGCAGCATGCGGCCCGACAACCCCTGCTGACTCGCGACCGTGAAATCCCACGCGAGGTACAGCGACCGGCGGCGCACGCCCGCGCCTTCGAGCTGCGCGAAGGTCCGGTTCATCGCTTTCCGTCGGGTGAAGACCGCGGGATCAACACTGGGTCGGTGGTCGCGGAACACCTGGAACGCGGGCGTCGCGGCAATCGTGTTGCCGGACGCGTCCTTCATGTCACGAAGCGCGACAACGATGTGATGCGACTCGCCGAAATTGCGCGCCGGTCGGATGACGAGCGCGCGCGTCGACTGGTCATGATTCCACGTGTCGAGCTCGGCCCAGTACGGCACCCGCCGGCGCGTCGTCGTATCGAGCAGCACGATCGGAGCGTCAGGGGCGAGCGAACGGGCGAGGTCGGTGATCGACGCGGCGCCGGTGGTTTCCAGGTTGATCCCGGGAACGTTGACGATGATCTCCGAGCCCGGGCTGAAGCCGTCGTTGCGATTCCAGTCGGTCGGGTCGATCGACACACCTCCGGAGTTCACCGGCATCACGTCCGCAGGGAAGTGCACTCGCCGGCCGGTTGGCGAGGTCGCGTCGCGGACCGTGTAGAAGTCGTCGGGAAACGGGGTGAGGCACTGCGTCGTGTCGATGGGGTCGCAGTGGGCCTTGTCCGGTTGTCTGCGCAGCCGGCCGGGAGGTCCGCCCTGAGGGTTCGCCGCCACACCGGGTGCGGCCGTCACGACCAGCGCGAGCACCAACAACGCGGCAACGCCACAGACCGCAACGGCTGACCGACGCATCACGTCTCCCCCATCCGCTCGAGCCCAACGCTCTAGCACGCGCGCGGTGAGTGACGCCACCGACCGGCCCGGCGTCGGCCGGATCCCTCGATCACCTCATGGGACGAACGTCACGACCCAGGAACTCGACGGGGAGAACACAGCGATCCGAGAGACGGCGGACCCAATAGCCGTCCTGCGTCTGCTCGGCAACCTCGAAGCCGCGACTCCACTCTCCGCGGAAGTGACCGCGGACCTCGATCGAGGTGCCGACCGCGAGGTCCGTTCGCGGCGAGTTGGCCGGGTATCGATGCATTTGTTCGCTCACTTCGCACGCGATCGCGGCGGCACCGAGTCGCGCTTGCTCTCGACGCACGGCAGCGAGAGACCCTCGCCCACCTCACCATGGCCCCGGTGTCAAGTCGCGAGTAGCGAGCGCGCGACTCCGCGTCGAGACGCGACGCCATCGTTTCACCCGGCGCGCTGTACCCGCGCCATGTTCACGTTCTCCGGGCCATGCTCTACGGGCCGGGCGCGCACGCCCGGGGACACTTCGTCGATCTCAGGTTTCCGATTCTTCGGTGCCGCGGTCGCCGGCGCAACGGGCAGCGAGAGCGAGAACGTGCATCCGCCGCCGGGCGTCTCCGAGAGGGTCAGCGTGCCCTCGAGCAGCTCGGCGAGCTGGCGGCACAGATGGAGTCCGAGGCCGGTGCCGCCTTGGCGTCTCGTCGAGGATTGGTCGAGCTGCACGAATCGCTCGAACGCCCGCTCCCGATCGACGGCCGGGATGCCGGGACCGTGGTCGACAACGCGGAAGGAGACGTCGCCGCCGGCGCTGGTCGTGATCAGCTCGATCGGCCCGGAGGGCGCGTACTTGCCCGCGTTCTCCACGAGGTTCAACAAGACCCGCGCCAACTTCGATCGATCGGTGACGAGCTCGACCCGGTCGTCGAGACGTTGGACCAGCCGGCCCGAGGTCAGTGTTGCCGTATCGGTTTCGATAGAAGCGAACAGCTCCGTGACGTCGACGGCGTCGCGGTCGAGCGGAACGCCCGCGTGCTCCGCGGCCGCGACGAGGAGAAGCTCGTCGATCAAACGCTGAAGTCGGCCACCCTGGTCGAGGGTCATGTCGAACAGCTGGGCCCGCTGCGCGGCCTGCATTCGACCGTCCAGCCGATCGAGCGTGTGCACCGAACCGAGCATCACGGCGAGCGGTGTGCGCAACTCGTGTGAAACCGCTGCGATGAAGTCGTCCTTTTGACGGTTGAGGTCGACCTGCAACGCCAACGCCATCACGAGCTCCTCGTGCATCATCGTGTTCGCGACGATGAGCGCGGCATTGTTCGCGAACGCGCCGACCGTCTCGATGCGGCTGCTCGCCCCTGCGTTCGACGGACCCTCGCGGAACACGACCAGCACCACGCGGCCGGCCTTCTCGTGCACTGCCGATACCGCCAGCGCGCTCCCGGCCCCGGCGGCCATGCGCCGGATCTCCTCTGAATCCTCCGCGTCGGTTTCCCGCCCCGGGAAGCGTTCGGCGAAGGCGAGCGCGGCGGCGATCGTGTCGGGCGGCGCGAGCCGTTGCCCTCGATCGTCCGCCCACGCACCGACCGGCGTTCCGTGGACGTCGGTCGCGCAACACAGCGCCATCGTTCCCGTTGCCAGCGAGCGCGCCTCGGCGGAGAGGGCGCGCAGCGCGTCATCGAGGGCCAGGAGGCCGGCCGTACGCGCCGACGCTTCATACAGCCGCTCGAAGCGCAGGTGCTCGTCGCGCTGCGCGACCGCATAGCGAGAGTTGAGTGCAACCGCGAGCGCCAGGGGCACGAGCAACAACACTGCGAACGGCGCGCGCGTGAAGAGGTCGAGCGCGACGAGGCCGATCGGCGCGGCCGCCAGCGTGGCGAGCATCCCGGTCGACGCAGAACGGACGAACACGTTGTGAAACGGCGCGGCCTCGGCCATCGAGATGACGACGGCCGTCGCCACGACGTCGATCAGGGAGAAGCACAGCGCGGCAGCGAGGGCGGCGCCCCACGCGAACATGTCGTGCGCCGAGGTGCGGCCGAACGCTTGGAACGCCACACCGGCGATCGTGACCGCGGCCAGTCGATTGGCCACGTTGAACAGCACCTTGAGCGGTCCCGGATGCTGCGCAATCATGTTTACGGTCTCCGCAAGCGCGAACGCCGCCGCAAGCCCGAGCGGACCCACGACGAAGAAACCCACCACGAGCACCGCGTCCGCGGGTGTGAACGTGAACTTGTGCCGATGGAGCTCGAGCGACATGTCGAACGCTCCGGTGACGACGAACGCTCCGGTCAGCGCGAGAATCGCCGCGGGTGATCCGATCGAA
>JAUZEM010000533.1 GCA_030839005.1 Actinomycetota bacterium
GCGCCGCCGCGTCGAGGACGTCCTCGACCTTCTCGGCATCGCTTCGCTTCGACGGCGAACGCTCGGAACGCTCTCGTCGGGGGAAGCGCAGCGAGTCGCGATCGGTTCAGTGCTCACGGCATCGCCGCGTGTCCTCGTGCTCGACGAGCCCACCTCGGCGCTTGATCCGGGCGCGGCCGAGGACGTGCTCGCGATCGTGACGCGTCTCGTGGACGATCTTGGGCTCACCGTTCTCCTCGCCGAGCATCGACTCGAGCGGGTTGTGCAATATGCGACGCGCATCGCAGTGATTGGCGCAGACAGTCACCTGACTGTTGGATTACCTGAAACGATGATGATTCGGGCGCCTGTAGCACCGCCCGTCGTCGAACTCGCCCGCCTGGCCGGTTGGTCGCCATTGCCGCTGTCGATACGCGACGCTCGACGCGCGGCGCGACCGCTGCGCGAGCGTCTCGCTTCGATCACGCCTCCGATCCGCATCGCACCGACGGTCGGCGAGCCAGTCGCGCGCATGACCCATGTGGGCGCCCGATACGGGGTAGCCGACGTGCTCCACGACGTCGACTTTTCGATCGCGCGCGGCGAGATCGTCGCCGTGATGGGTCGCAACGGAGCCGGCAAGTCGACCCTCCTGCGTCTCCTCGCCGGCCTCATGCGACCCAAGGGCGGACGCGTCGCGGTCGAGGGCGCGGAGCCGCATGCGCTACAGGCGTCCGCGCTCGTCCGCAAAGTCGGTCTCGTCCCGTCCGATCCGGGCGCGCTGCTCTACGAGCGCACGATCGCGTCCGAGTGCTCAGTCGCCGATCGCGAGCATCGACTTTCCGCGGGCACGACCCGGACAACGCTTGACCGTATCGAGTCCGGCCTCGACCCGGCACGCCATCCGCGCGATTGTTCCGAAGGCCAACGGCTCGCACTCGCACTCGCAGTGGTCCTCGCCCCCGCGCCACCGCTCATCCTTCTCGACGAACCGACCCGCGGTCTCGACTACGCCGCCAAGGCTCGCCTCTCCGGCATTCTGCACGAGCTCGCGGCGACCGGCCACGCGGTCGTGCTCGCCACCCACGATGTCGAGCTGGTCGCCGAAACCGCGACCCGCGCAGTCGTGATCGCGGATGGCGAGATCGTGTCTGACGGACCCGCGCGCGATGTCGTGTGTCACTCGCCGGTATTCGCACCGCAGGTCGCCAAGATCCTCGCGCCCGCCGAATGGCTCACGGTCGCCGAGGTGTCGGCGGCGCTCGCGTCATGACCGCGCTCGCCTCCGGGCAAATCCGCTTCCATTGGCGGTCGAGCTCGTTGCTCGCGGCAACTTCGATCGCCGGAATCGCGGCGTTTACCTGGCCGTTGTTCACGCGGCCTCGAGGCAGCGAGAACCTCGCTCACTCCGGCGATGCACCGTGGGTGTTCATCGTGCTCGTCCCGCTCCTCGTCGCCATCCTGCTCTCCGAGCTCGCCGACGGCGCGCTCGACGCCAAGGCAGTCGCGATGCTCGGCGTGCTCGTGGCGTGCGGCGCGGTGCTGCGCGCACCGACTACGGGCGTCACCGGCTTCACCGGCGTCTTCTTCCTACTCATCCCCGGTGGCCGCGTGTTCGGACGCGGCTTTGGTTTCGTTCAGGGCGCGCTGACCATGTTCGCATCAGCGTTGCTGACCGGCGGGGTAGGCCCCTGGTTGCCGTTTCAGATGCTGTGCACGGCGTGGGTTGGGTTCTTTGCCGGCTGTCTACCGCGCGCCCAGGGCCGTTCGGAGCTTGCGCTCCTGGCTACCTATGGCGCGATCGCAGGCCTGGTGTACGGCCTCGTCATGGACATGTGGTTCTGGCCGTTCGGTACGTCGGGAACCCAGCTCCACTTCGTCGCCGGCGCGGCGATCACCGAAAACCTGCGCCGGTTTTGGGCCTTCCACCTTGCCAGCGCACTCGGCTTCGACCTCCCACGCGCCGCCGGCAATGCCCTCCTCGTTCTTGTCGCCGGGACACCAGTGCTCGCCGCGCTCCGACGAGCCGCACGGCGCGCCGCATTCGGCGCTCCCGTCCATTTCGAGCCGCACGGACCGTAATTCCGCTGGTCAATAACGTTTGCGGTCGCCGATCAGGACGGCGAGGTCGCGTTGTGTCCAGCGAAGCGTGGCGGTCAGCGTCGCGTCGCGCATCCACTGCAGTTGCTCGTCGGCGCGGTCGGGAAGGTCGTAGCCCGCGTCGAGCGGCGTCACCGCGTCGTTCGGGTCGTCGGGGACGACCACGTCGGCGAGCACGAAGCGACCGCCCGGCGCGAGTCGGGCTGCGACTCGTCGGAACAGTGCGGCCTTCTCCGGCGCGTCGAGGTGGTGAACTGCGAGCGCCGAGACCACGAGATCGAACGGTCCCTCGGGAAGCTCGTCTTGCAGCCGCGCGACGCGCAGGTCGGCGGCCGGGACAACCTTGCGCGCGACGTCGAGCATCCGGTCGCTCTCGTCGATGCCGAGCAACCGTGCCGTCGGATGGCGCCGGGCGACATGACGCAACGTCTCGCCGGTGCCGGTACCAAGGTCGAGGATCGTGTCGGCGCGAATCTCGCTCGCGGCCTCGGCCACGACCTCCTGCAGTTGCTCGTAGTCGGGCACCTCGGCCCGCACCATCTCGAGATAGGTGCCGGGATCGAAATGAAACTGATCGGCCATGCTCACCACCCCGTGCGACATTAGGCCGTCGGGGTGGGAGGGCGCGTCGTCACTGTCGACGTCATCGGGTACGCCAGAACGTGTCGAGCCGGTCGTCCTCGGCGGCCGCGTACGCGGGGTGTTCCGCGAACATCGGTACCTCCGAGAGGCTCATGCCGCACCGGTCGTGAGAGTCACGGTGGCGTCGTGGGATTTTCCGGCACTGTCTTGCCATCCGACGGTGATCTTGTCGCCCGAGTGCGTCGAGGCCATCGCGTCGTTGAGGTCGGAGACGGAGCTGATCGTGTGCCCGTCGATCGTGACGATCGCGTCGCCGGCGACGATCCCGGCGGCCGCCGCGGCCGACCCGGATTGCACGCCGACGACCGGCGCCCCGCCGTTGCTCCCCGAGCCGTAGACGCCCGCCGCCTGCACTCCGAGCAGGCCGTGCTCTCCGATGTGAACCGT
>JAUZEM010000537.1 GCA_030839005.1 Actinomycetota bacterium
ACGTGTTGAACCCGATCGGGAAGCAGATCGGTGTGCGCGTCGCCGCGTTCTCCGGCGGCACCTCGAGGGACCGACAGATCCGCAACCTCTCCCGCAAGATCGAGGTCGCGGTCGCGACACCAGGCCGCTTGATCGACCTGCTCGAACGAGGTGAGCTCGACCTCGACGACATCGGGATCCTCATCATCGACGAGGCCGACCGTATGGCCGACATGGGCTTCCTCCCGCAGGTCGAGTGGATCATGCGCAAGGTGCCCGACAACCGTCAGACGCTGCTGTTCTCCGCGACCCTCGACCGCGAGGTCGACGTCCTGGTGCGCCGCTACATGCGTGATCCGGTCCTGCACGAAGTCGTACCGGAGACGCAAGACGTGGACGAGATGTTGCACCGCTTCTTGAAGGTGCACGAGCTCGACCGGATCAAGGTCCTCGCCGCCATCTCCGAAGGGGTGTCCCGAACGCTGGTCTTCGTCCGCACGAAGCGCGGTGCCGACAAGCTGGTCTCACAGCTCAAGCGCGAGGGCGTGGCCGCGGCTGCGATCCACGGCGACCTGCGCCAATCGGCGCGGGAGAAGGCGCTGCGCGACTTCCAAGAGGAGGAGCACGGCCTATTGGTGGCGACCGATGTCGCCGCCCGCGGCATTCACGTCGACGACGTCGACGTGGTCGTGCACTACGACCCGCCCGAGGAGCAGAAGTCGTACGTGCACCGCTCCGGACGCACCGCGCGTGCAGGCAACGAGGGGATGGTGGTCACGTTCGTCCTCTGGAACCAGGAGCTCGAGGTGGAGCGGCTGCAACGCCGGCTCGGCATGCGGGAACCGATCATCGAGGTCTTCTCGAACGATCCGCGTCTCGCGAACCTCGTGGCCATGGACGGTCCGGCGCCCCGGCGCAGGACGGCCCTGGTCTGAATCACGAATCACCGGGATGCGCCGCCGGCCCGCCGGTACCATTCCCGTCCGTGACCCAGAATCCCCCCGGCACCACGAGCAATTCCGGCGAGGGCGCTTCCCGCGTCGAGGGACCGGTCACCCCCGAGGTCGTCGACATGCCGCCGACCCCCGAAGAGTCAGCCGTTGGCGAAGAACAGGTCGCGCGCCCGACCAAGCTCATCCGGATCGCGGCAATGGTGCGCGCACTGCTCGACGAAGCACGCCGGGCGCCGCTCGACGACGCGGGCCGCCGGTCGCTCAAGGAGATCCACGAGCGTTCGATCCACGAGCTCCAGGAGATCCTCTCGCCCGACCTTCGCCAGGAGCTCGCCGACGTCACGCTGCCGTTCTCGACGGAAATGCCGAGTGACGCCGAGTTACGCATCGCGCAGGCCCAGCTGGTCGGCTGGCTCGAAGGGCTCTTCCACGGCATCCAGGCCACGCTGTTCACGCAACAGATCCAGGCGCAGCGCCAGTTCGAGGAGATGCGTAACCGGCGACCGCTCGAGATGGGCGGCGCGGGCGAGCGCACGCCCGGCGCGTACCTCTGATCCGTGCTCCACCAATGACGTGATCGATTCATGACCGCACCCGTCCCTCTGGGCAACTTCGATTGGGAACCTGCGAGCTGGCGCCGGCGCGCAGCCGCACACCAGCCCGACTGGCCCGAGACGGCCGAGCTCGACGACGTCACCGACGAGCTGCGCCGCATGCCCCCGCTCGTGTTCGCGGGCGAAGCGCGCTCGCTACGCGAATCGCTCGCAGCCGTGAGTGTGGGTAAGGGCTTCTTGCTCCACGCGGGCGACTGCGCGGAGTCGTTCGCCGAGTTCACGGCCGACAACATCCGCGACAAGCTCAAGGTGATCCTGCAGATGTCGGTGGTCTTGACGTACAGCACCGGTGTGCCGACCGTGAAGGTCGGGCGGATCGCGGGACAGTTCGCCAAGCCGCGCTCGTCGCCGATCGAGAAGCGCGACGGGCGAGAGCTACCGTCCTACTTCGGCGACATCGTGAACGACTTCGCGTTCGATGCCATCGCCCGCCGCCCCGACCCCCGACGCATGCTGCGCGGCTACAACCAGGCGGCGGCCACGCTCAACCTGCTACGCGCGTTCACAAAGGGCGGCTTCGCCGACCTCAACCGTGTGCACCAGTGGAACCTGGAGTTCATCGCGTCGCGCCGTGAGGGCCGGCGCTACGAAGAGATCGCCGACGGCATCGAGCGGGCACTGCAGTTCATGGCGGCATGCGGAATCGACCTCGCCCACGAGACGCAGCTGCACGCCGTCGACTTCTACACCTCGCACGATGCGCTGATCCTCGCGTTCGAGGAGGCGCTCACGCGCCGCGACAGCCTGACCGGCGACTGGTACGACTGTTCCGCGCACCTGCTGTGGATCGGCGAGCGCACCCGGCAGGTCGACGGCGCGCACGTCGAGTTCTTCTCCGGGGTGCAAAACCCGATCGGCGTGAAGCTCGGACCCGACGCGACGCCCGACGAGGCCGTGGCGCTTTGCCGCCGCCTCGATCCGGCCCGCGAGCCCGGCCGGCTGGTGCTGGTGAGCCGGATGGGTGCCGATCAGGTCGCCGAGAAGCTGCCACCGCTCCTGCGTGCAGTTACCCGGGCCGGTCATCCGGTCGTCTGGGCGTGCGATCCGATGCACGGCAACACCTACGCGCACGAGAGCGGCTACAAGACGCGCCATTTCGACGCGGTCATGCACGAGGTCGAGCAGTTCTTTCTGGCCTGTCACGCGGCCGACGCATGGCCGGGCGCGGTCCACCTCGAGCTGACGGGCGACGATGTCACGGAATGCCTCGGCGGCGGCGACGACGTGCGCGGCGAACAGCTCGAGAACAAATACGAGACGCGCTGTGACCCGCGGCTCAACGCCCGCCAGTCGCTCGACCTCGCGTTCCGGGTCGCCGAGCTCGTGCAACGCTGAGCGTTCAGCCGCACTCGATGCGCACGCGACGCGGGCTCGAAGCCCCCGACCCCGTGCCATACGCTCGCGGCGTAGCGGGGAGTAGCCACCTGCCGCGGAACGAGGTGCGTTCACGATGACCACCGATGCGACGCCGACGACCGACGCCACGCCAGCCCGGTCCCGCCTCGCGGAGCTCGGACCCAACGCCGGGCTGATCGACGAGATGTACCGCCTGTACCGTGAGAACCCGAATGCCGTGTCGGCCGGCTGGCGTGAGTTCTTCGCCGACTATGAGCCGCGCGCCGAGGTGACGGCGCCGGCTCCCGCCGGCGTTCCCGCGCCGACGCCACCGCCGCCGCCCGCGGCCAGACCCGACGGAACGCGGCCGCCGGTCACGCTCGACGGCGAGTCGCCCGAGCCGCTGCGCGGCGCGTCGGCGCGCGTCGTCGAGAACATGGAGGCAAGCCTCGGTGTGCCCACGGCCACATCCGTGCGCACGCTGCCCGCCAAGCTGCTCGAGATCAACCGGCAGATCCTGAACAACCAACTCGCTCGCGATCGCGGTGGCAAGGTCAGCTTCACGCACCTCATCGGCTTCGCAGTGGTCCGGGCGCTGCAGCGCGTGCCCAGCATGAATGCGAGCTTCGGGCTCGTCGACGGCAAGCCCAGTGTCGTGCGCCACACGCACGTGAACCTCGGTCTCGCGATCGACCAGCAGAAGGCGGATGGCACCCGCACGCTGCTCGTGCCGAACGTGAAGAGCGCCGACACGCTCGACTTCGCCGCGTTCCACAGCGCGTACGAGGATCTCGTCCGCCGGGCGCGCATGAACAAGCTGACCGTCGACGACTTCGTCGGCACAACGGTGTCGCTCACGAACCCCGGGACGATCGGAACGCTGCATTCGGTGCCCCGGCTCATGCCCGGTCAAGGCGTCATCGTCGGCGTGGGCGCGATCACCTACCCGCCTGAGTACGAGGGAGCCGACCCGCAGACGCTCGCGGAGATCGGTGTCAGCAAGACCGTGACCCTCACGAGCACCTACGACCACCGCATCATCCAGGGCGCGGAGAGCGGCGAGTTCCTCGCGACGTTGCACGACCTCCTCCTCGGCGGCGACGCGTTCTACGACGGCATCTTCGCCAGCTTCGGTGTCCCGTACGAACCGGCGCGCTGGTCACCCGACCGCAGCCCGCTCGAAGGCTCCGTCGAGGCCCAGCACAAGATCATCGCCGTGCAACAGCTCATCAACATGTACCGCGTGCGCGGGCACCTCATCGCGAACCTCGATCCCCTCGGCCTCAAGGAGCCGCGCACTCACGAAGAGCTCGATCCGAACCACTGGGGTCTCACGATCTGGGACCTCGACCGCGAGTTCCCCACCGGCGGTCTCGCCGGACGCGAGAGCATGAAGCTGCGCGACATCCTCGGCGTGCTGCGCGACGCGTACGCGCGCACCATCGGCGTCGAGTACATGCACATCCAAGAGCCCGACCAGAAGGGGTGGATCCAGCAGAAGGTCGAAGGCGTGCACGGCGACACTTCGCTCGACGACAAGCGCCGCATCCTGTCGGCGTTGAACGGCGCGGAGGCGTTCGAGCGGTTCCTGCACACGAAATTCCTGGGCCAGAAGCGCTTCAGCCTCGAAGGCGCGGAGACGCTCATCCCGATGCTCGACTTCCTGATCGACGGCGCGGCCGAGGCCGGCTTCGAGGAGGTCGTGATGGCGATGGCGCACCGCGGCCGCCTGAACGTGCTCGCCAACGTCGTCGGCAAGTCGTACGAGCAGATCTTCCGCGAGTTCGAAGGCGAGCTCGACCCGAGCGTGCCGCAGGGGTCGGGCGACGTGAAGTACCACGTCGGCGCGACCGGAAAGTTCACCGCGGTTTCGGGCGCGACGATCGGCATCACCCTCGCCGCGAACCCGAGCCATCTCGAGGCCGTCGATCCGGTCGCCGAAGGGATGGCGCGGGCCAAGCAGGACCGACTCGGCGACGCGACGCACGACCGCGTGCTGTCGGTGCTCATCCACGGTGATGCCGCGTTCGCCGGTCAGGGCGTCGTCGCCGAGACTCTGAACCTCTCCGAGCTCCCCGGCTACGACGTCGGTGGCACAGTGCACATCGTCGTCAACAATCAAGTCGGCTTCACCACCACTCCGGGCTTCGCGCGCTCGACCGTGTACGCAACCGACATCGCCAAGGCGGTGCAGGCGCCGATCTTCCACGTGAACGGCGACGACCCGGAAGCGTCTGTGCGGACGATCCGCCTGGCGTTCGAGTTCCGCAACGCCTTCAAGAAAGACGTCGTGGTCGACATGGTTTGCTACCGGCGGTACGGCCACAACGAAAGCGACGAGCCCGCCTTCACCCAACCGCGGATGTACGACGTGATCGGTAAGCGCCGTTCGATCCGAAAGCTCTACACGGAGCTCCTCGTCAACCGCGGCGACCTCACGCTCGAGGACGCGGAGCACGCGCTCGAAGACTTCCGCGCCCGGATGGAAACGGCGTTCGACGAAACGAAGACGAGCGAACGGCCGCCGGCGCGGGTCGGCGAGGAGTCGCCGGACCCCGCGCCGTCGCACATCGACACCGGCGTGCCACGCGAGCAGCTCGAACGGATCGTCGACGCGCTGACGACCTTCCCGCCCGGGTTCGAGCCCCATCCGAAGCTCGCTCGCATCCTGGCCAACCGCCGCACCGAGTTCGACAACGACCAGATCGACTGGGCGCTGGCCGAGGCTCTGGCGTTCGGTTCTCTCGTGCTCGAAGGTACGCCCGTTCGCGTCGCCGGACAGGACACGCGCCGGGGCACGTTCAGCCAGAGGCACGCAACCGTCGTCGACCACCGCACCGAGCAGGAGTACACGCCCCTCGACAACCTCGGGCCCGACGCCGCCCCGTTCATGATCTACGACACGGTGCTGTCCGAGTTCGCCGCGGTCGGCTTCGAGTACGGCTACTCCGTCTCCGACCACGACGCACTCGTGTGCTGGGAAGCGCAGTTCGGCGACTTCGACAACGGCGCGCAGACGATCATCGATCAGTTCATCGTCGCGGCCGAGGACAAATGGGGTCAGCGCAGCGGCTTGGTGATGCTGCTCCCCCACGGGTTCGAGGGACAGGGACCGGAGCACTCCTCCGCGCGGCTCGAGCGGTTCCTCGTGTTGAGCGCGAAGGACAACATCCGCGTCGTCTACCCCACCACGGCTTCGCAATACTTCCATGTGCTCCGCCGGCAGATGCACGACCCGACGCGCAAGCCGCTCATCGTCATGACGCCCAAGCGCTACTTGCGGATGCCGATCACCGCGTCACCCGTCGTCGCGTTCACCGAGGGCGGCTTCCAGCCCGTGCTCGACGACCCCTCGCCGCCCGCCGACGCCACGCGGGTGGTGTTCTGCAGCGGGAAGTTCGGGCACGAGCTGATCGCCCGGCGCGATGCCGAGCACGCAGCCGTCGCGGTCGTGCGGCTCGAGCAGCTCTACCCCTGGCCGAGAGACGAGATCGCATCCGTACTCGCGCGCTACCCCGACGCTGAGGTCGTCTGGGCGCAAGAAGAGCCGGGCAACATGGGCGCCCGTTACTTCGCGCGCCGCCGCATCGAGGAGATCGCAGCCGGGCGTGCGGTCGACGTCGTCGCTCGGCCCGAGAGCCCGAGCCCCGCCAGCGGGAGCTCCACAGTGCACGACGCCGAGCAAACGGCCCTGCTCGACACCGCGATCCACGCCGCGCGCTAAACCTTTCGGGCTGCCGTAGCGTTTCCCCCGCGATGGGCGAGTTGGCGTTCGACGAGTTCTACGCATCCTTCTTCGATCGCGTTGCCCGCACTCTCATGCTCGCGGGGGCCGACCGTGACCCGGCCCGCGACGCGACCCAGGAAGCATTTGCGCGGGCGCTGCGGCAATGGCGGAAGGTGCGCGAGATGGATCGGCCCGACGGATGGGTGTACGTCGTCGCGATGAACCAGCTGCGCGACCAGTGGCGCCGCAGCGAGCGTCGTCGGACGCAAGCTCCCGCAATCGACGGCGGTGCGGTCGACAACACGCATGCGGTTGCGACGCGATTGTCGGTGCGCGACGCGATCGCGACGCTGCCCGCACGTCAGCGCCAAGCGGTGGTGCTCCGTTACCTGGCCGACCTGACGATTGCCGACGTCGCCGACGCCATGGGCTGCGCGACCGGAACGGTGAAGGCGACCCTCAATCACGCGATGCGGAGCATGCGAGTGGAGCTCGACGACACGGAGGACGACGATGCAGATCGATGAGCTGCGCGGCGAGCTCACGACCCTCGCCGACGAGATCGAACCCTTCGAGGGCGACCTGCGTTCGCTGCACCGCCGCGAGCGACGGCGGCGCATCGTCAGGTCGGCGTTCGTCGTCGCGCTCGCCGTCGCCGCCGCGTCAACCGTTGTCGTCGCACGCCACCGCGACGACGGCCGGGTCCGGGTGACGGGCGCGGGTTCGAAGGAAGTTCCCTCGGCCCAAATCACTCACGTCGACGTTATCGTCGTTCCCGCGACACCCGCCGTGCGGGACGTTCTCGACGCGTCGCCCGTCGTCCGCTGGTATGCCCGCGTGGCGCGCTCCGTTCGCGCATCGTCGACGTCGCTCGGGCCCGCTTCTCCCCTCCGCGCCCCCTTCTGCGCCTTGGAGAGCAGCGATGGGTTCGCGGTGCAGGCGATGACTGGTGGATCCGATATCCAGCAAATCCTCGCTCGGGATCTCGCCGACCGGGCGACGTCCTACGACGTGTCGGATTCTCTCGGATACGACCTCCGCCTGTTCCTGAAGGCCGGCGCGTCGAGCACGCAGGTCGAATCGGTGCGCGCCGCGCTCGCCTCCGACCGCGACATCAGCTGGATCCGATTCGTGAGCCAGGCCGACGCGTACGAAGACTTCAAGAAGGTCTTCGCGGACCAGCCGGCCCTCGTGGAAACCACGAAGCCGTCCGACCTTCCCGTCTCGTTCACGATCGACCTCGAACCCGGCTCATCCGCGCAGACGACGAGTGAGCGATACAAGAAACTTGGCATCGTCGACTCCGTCATCGCAGGACCGTCCCTGTTCAAGCCAATGTTCCTGTTGTCGCCGACAGACAGAACGGCATCAGCGTGTAGCAAGCCGTAGAGACGCGGAATCGGGCGTCAGCGGGAACGCAGGGCGCGCCAGCCGAGGAAGCCGGCGCCGAGACCGAATGCGATCGAGATCGCGGCGAGCACGTCGTGCACGACCTTGAAGCCGAGCGTCTGATCCTGACCCGCGATGATCACGACCCGCGTGATCCAGACGTAGAGCGTCCACGCGCACAGCGCGATCAGGA
Organism: Actinomycetota bacterium; assembly: GCA_030839005.1. GTDB lineage: Bacteria > Actinomycetota > Acidimicrobiia > IMCC26256 > PALSA-610 > PALSA-610. The sequence goes on from JAUZEM010000537.1 coordinate 8,191, forward strand.
ACCAGGCGACGCGACGGGGCACGCGGTCGAGGCTAAGGGTGCGATGCGCGCTCGACCGCATCGAGGCAGTTGCGGACCGCCCCGGCCGACCCGTTCGTGAGGGGGAGCCGCACGTCGGGCGTCGCGATCCTCCCCTGCGCGTGGAGTACACCCTTGAAGACCGCGGGGTTCGGGTCGGCGTACGCGGCGCGTATCACCGGCAGCAAGGCCTCGGCGTGGGCGCGACCGTCTTCGATCTTGCCCGCGAGACCGCATTCGATCATCGCGACGAACCGCTCGGTGCACAGGTGGGCGGCCGCCGAGATCGTGCCGAGTGCGCCCATGCACATGAGCGGGAAGAGCAACGTGTCCTCGCCGCCCAGCACGCCGAACCCGTCGGGTGCGTTCGCCAGCACCTCGAGCGTGTCGGCGTCGAGTGTCGCGACGGCTTGCTTGACCCCGGCGATGTTCGGCACCTGAGCAAGCTCGAGCAGCCCCGCCGCGCCGAGGTCGCGACCCGTGCGCGCGGGGATGTTGTAGACGATCACGGGAACCGGGCTCGCGGCCGCGACGGCCCGGAAATGGGCGACGATGCCAGAGATTGCGGGGCGCACGTAGTACGGCACGACGACGAGCGCGCCGACGACGCCGGACGTCTCCGCGAGCGCGGCCGTGGCCCGGATCGTCGCCTCGGTGTTGTTCGAGCCGGTGCCGACGATCACCCGCGTTCGCGCCGCGGTGCAGGCGCGCACGACTACGGCGATGACCGCCTGCTTCTCGTCGGCGTCGAGCGCGGTCGCCTCGCCGGTGGTGCCGAGGGCGACGATGCCGCTCACACCCGCGGAGGAGAACTCGTGACACAGACGCTCGATCGCACCGACGTCGACCGCGCCCCGCGCGTCGAACGGCGTGATGAGCGGCACCCAGACGCCACGGAGATCCAGGTCGTTCACCATCCGACGAGCGTACCGGGTCGCGGCGTCTCGATCCCGGGAGAAGACTCTGTCGGCGGGTACCTTCCCGAGGTGCCGCTGTGGCTCGAGATCGCGATGACGGTGCTCGTCGGCGTCGTAACCGGCGTGCTGTCGGGCATGTTCGGCATCGGTGGGGCCGTCATCTCCACGCCCGCGATTCGCGCCCTCGGCGCGACGGCGCTCCAGGCGATCGGCTCGACCCTCCCGTCGATCTTGCCGTCGTCGATCTCGGGGTCGCTCCGGTACCACCGCGAGAGATTCATCCTGCCGCGCGTCGTGGTGCTCACCTCCGTGTTCGGCGTTCCGGCGTCGGTCGTGGGCTCTCGCCTCTCGGGCGCAGTCCCGGGCAACGGTCACGCGCTAATGATCCTGACTGCGATGCTGATCGCGTACACCGCCTACCGCACGGCGTTCCCGACCGTTCGCACGCTCGGGCGCGCCGGCGCGCCGCACGACGACGAATGGTGGCGCCTCGCGATCATCGGAGTGGCCGCCGGCGCGCTCTCGGGCCTGCTCGGGATCGGCGGCGGCATCCTCATGGTCCCGGCGTTCTCCGCCTGGGTGGGCATGCCCTTGAGGGAGACCATCGCGACTTCGCTCGCGTGTGTCGGGATATTCGCGATCCCCGGCACGCTGACCCACTGGTACCTCGGGCACATCGACTGGACGTTCGCGGGAGCGCTCGCGGTCGGCGTCATCCCGGGCGCACGAATCGGCGCGCACTTCACGATCAACGCGAGCGACCGGATGCTGCGGTACAGCGTCGGGTCCGCGCTCGGGATCATCGCGTTGATCTACGGCGCCGGTGAGGCGTTGGCATGGATCAGTTGACGGGTCCGGACGAACACGTCGTCGAGCATCCCGGGTGTGAGCTTGCCGGTAAAGGTGTTCTGCTGGCTGGGGTGAAACGCGCCCACGACCGTGACGGGCCCGCACGGCACCTCGAGGCCGTGCGCGAAGCGCGGCCGCCGGGCCGGAAGCGCAAGGCCGGGGAGCGCGGCCGCGCGCAGCGTCGTCCAGGTCGCTTCGTATCCGAACGCGCCCAGCACGACGATCACACGTAGCTGCGTCAGCAACTGCAACTCGCGCACGAGGTACGGCATGCACGTGTCGCGCTCTCGCGGCGTCGGTTTGTTCGCAGGTGGTGCGCAACGGACAGCCGCGGCGATGTAGGCGTCGGTGAGCTCGAGGCCGTCGCCGGCGCGGATCGATTCGGGTCGATTCGCGTATCCGGTGCGATGCAGTGACGCGAAGAGGAAGTCGCCCGACCGATCGCCCGTGAACACCCTTCCGGTGCGATTCCCGCCGTGCGCCGCGGGCGCGAGGCCGACGAGCAGGAGCCGGGCGTGGCGATCACCGAAGCCCGGCACCGGTCGACCCCAATACTCCTCGTCGCGATAGGCGGCCCGCTTCTCACGCGCGACGTCCTCGCGCCACGCCACCAGCCTCGGGCACGCGCGACAGGCCACGATCTCGGCGGTCAACGCTCGAAGGTCGCGGGTCGCCACGGGTGCGAGCCTACGGGCGCCCGCGCCGGTACCCTCCGGCGGTGCGGCTTCTGCTCCTCGTCAACGCGACCGCGTCGTCCGTCACTGCTCGCAAGCGCGTGATGATCCGCAAGCTGCTTGCCGCGCGGCACGAGGTCGAAGTCGCCGAGACGTCGCGTCGCGGCCACGCGACCCGCCTCGCGCGCGCAGCCGCGAACGACGGATTCGACGTCGTCGTGGTACTCGCGGGAGACGGCACCCTGAACGAGGCCGCCGACGGGCTCCTGCGCACCGACACCGCGCTGGCGCCCCTGCCCGGGGGCTCGACGAACGTCTACGCACGCACACTCGGCTTTGCCACCGATGCAATCGACGCCACCCAGGAACTGCTCGGGTCGCTCTCGCGCGGCGCGACGAAGCGCATCGGTGTCGGCCGTGCGAACCGCAGGCCGTTTCTCTTCAACACCGGGCTCGGATTCGACGCCGCGGTGATCCGACGCGTCGAGCGGTACGGCGAGTTGAAGCGTCATTTCTCCCATGCGCTGCACATCGCGGCCGCCTTCGAGACCCTGTTCCGCAATGAGGGAACGCGTACGCAGATCGACCTCGAGCTGGATACCGGCGAGGTGATCGAAGGCGCGCGTTTCGCGATCGTCTCCAAGACCGACCCGTACACGTTTCTCGGACGTCTGCCCCTGGCGATCGCGCCCGATGCGGGCCTCGACCGGCCACTCGCGCTCACCGCGTTCCACACGCTCGACACGATGACACTGCTCGGCAGCGCCGCATCGGCCATGCGAAATGGTCGGTTCCTGGCTCACCGCCGGGGAATCGACCACCGGCACGATCTGCATCGAATCCTCGTACGCGGCCGCGAGCCCTTTGCCTACCAGGTCGACGGCGACGACGCCGGCGATACCCAGCAGCTCGACATCGAGTACGAACCCGACGCACTCACGCTCGTCGTTCCTTAGGATTGGCGTCGTTCCTTAGAATTGGCGTTGTCGTCCGCGCGCAGTCGTTCGAGGGCGTCGAAGGCCACGTCCGGGACATCGGTGATGATCGCGTCGACGCCGACCGCCGCGAGCGTCGCGATCTCTTTCGGGTCGTCGACCGTCCAGACATTGAGCCGCAGCCCCGATCGTCGGGCGTCGGCGATCGCTTCCGGCGAGGCGCGCAACGCCGAGACGCGATCGGGATTCAGCCACGCGTGACCATGCGCAGTTGCGATCGGCGCGGCCGTTGCGATCTCCTGGCCGCTCGTCAGCCACCCGGTCGTGATCTCGGGCGCGAAGGCAAGGCTGGCGTCGACCGCGCCCAGGTCGAACGACGAGACGATGAACTCGGAACCGGGTGGGCCCGCCCGGACCGCCGCCCGCACGATCTCGCCGACGGCACGCACGACGACCCGATCAGTGTCGGCGTCGGGCTCCCACGGAAGGCACTTGATCTCGACGTTGACGATCATCCCCGCACACGCCTGGAGGGCTTCGACGAGCGTCGGAATCTCGGGATGCGCCGCGCGCAGAGCCGTGAACCCGTGTTCGACGATGAGCCCGAAGCCCTCGACGCCCGGGTTGTGGTGAACCACTATCCAGCCGTCGGCCGAACGCCGGGCGTCGAGCTCCACGCCGTCGGCACCCAGCTCGCGCGCCATCGCGAACGCGGACAAGGTGTTCTCGGGCCGAGCGTGCGACGCGCCCCGGTGACCCAGCACGAGCGGACGATCGGGCATGACGGCGCAGCCTACGGAGGTGTGGACCGAAACACGTTCCACCAAGACGCGCGAAAGTCCTGCTCATACCCCTTGCCGCCAGAGCGTTTTGCCCGTTAGCCTGCGAATGCCTTTGGAAATAGCGCACAAGGGGCTATTTGTGATCGGGCGCACAAGCAGTTGGCGGGGCCGCCACAGCTGCGCGACCCAGCAAGGGGGAAGACAAGTGGCGTTGACCTGGATTCGAACTCACGATTGGGACGCCGAGGACTGGCGCGACCGGGCATCTTGTCGCGATACGAGCCCCGAGCTGTTCTTCCCGATCGGTACGACCGGCCTCGCGCTCGACCAGATCGACGCCGCGAAGCAGGTGTGTGTCGAGTGCCCCGTGTCGAGCCAATGCCTCGAGTTCGCGCTCGCGACGAACCAGGAGGCCGGCGTCTGGGGCGGCACGACCGAAGACGAGCGTCGCCGGCTGCGCAAGGGTCTCGACGTCGTCGCCGCAACCGGCCCCGCCACCCGTATGGCGTGAGCGCGGGCGAGAACTAGAGATCTACGCGAGGCATCTCGACCGGCACCCGGACGCGCACGGACGTGCCGGCGTCGTCGTTCATCTCGATGGAGCCCTGCAGCTCACTCGTCACGAGCGCCTGCACGATCGATAGACCGAGACCGCGCGACCCCTCGAGCGTGAACTCCTCGGGCAGACCCGTGCCGTTGTCGCGCACCTCGATCTCGACGTGCCCGTCGGTTCGCCCGAGCGTCACCTCGACGAGCGCGTCGCTTCCGCCTTCGGGAAAGGCGTGATCGACCGCGTTCTGCATGAGCTCGTTGAGGACGACTGCGAGCGGCGTCGCGACCTCACCGGGCAGCTCGCCCGCGTCGCCCTCCACCTTGAACCGAATGGTGTGCTCGGGCGTCGAGGTCGTCTCCTCGACGAGCCGCGCGAGCGGGCGCACGATCTCGTTGAGCGAAACCACATCGCCTGCCTCCCGCGACAGCGTCTCGTGCACGATTGCGATGGAACGAATCCGCCGTTCGGACTCCGCGAGCGCGGCACGCGCCTCGGGCGACTGCAATCGCCGACCCTGGAGCCGCAGGAGCGACGCGATCGTCTGGAGGTTGTTCTTCACCCGGTGATGGATCTCACGGATCGTCGCGTCCTTCGAGAGCAGCAAACGATCGCGCCGGCGGAGGTCGCTGACGTCACGGAGGAGCACGAGTGCGCCGGCGGGCTGTTTTCGGTCGACCAGCGGCAAGACCCGCACCAGCACCGAGACATCGTCTCGTTCGATCTCCTCGGCTACCGGAAGATGCAGGAGCATCGCGCTGCGCGCCGCAGTGTCGTCGAAGCCGACGTCGATCAGCCGCTGCGACTGGGCATAGGCGTGAATACCCATGCGATGCAGCGAGCTCACCGCGTTCGGACTCGCGAACTTCACTCGCGTCTCGGCATCGATCACGATGACGCCGTCACCGACGCGAGGCGCGCTCTCCATCTCGACCTCGTCGACGTCGAACGGAAACGTGCCGTCGGCGATCATTCGGGCGAACCGATCGAACACGTCGAAGTAGGTGCGCTCGAGCTCGCCCGAGCGCCGGGCGAGCGTCATCGACTCCTCGCGGGTGACGATCCCGATGAGCGCGTCGGCGCGCCGAACGGGAATCACCTGTACCCGCACGCGATCCTTCGACCCGAGCGCGGCCGTATCACCGCGGACGATGTCGCCCGCCCGCCAGCATCGCGCGTACAAGGGCCGTTCCACCTCGTCGACGACGGTGCCGACGAGGTCCTGCGGGTAATTGGTCTGCCCGGTGACCGGCCGCACTTGCGCGAGCACCACGAATCGGTGGCCTTCTTCACCTGCGATCGGCGCCAGCAACAAGAGATCGGCGAACGACAGGTCGGCGAGGTGCCGCCACGAAGAGACGAGACGGTCCATGTGCACGAGATCGCTGCCCGACAGCGCGGTGCGCGCCACCGCGAGATCCTCGAGCGTGCTCATGTGGCCTCGCCGTGGAAGAGGTAGCGGCTGATGGAAGCCAGACCGTCGACGTCGCTGACGTCGTCGGCCAAGGTGGGGACGCTCGCGACGACATCGGGAACGCGCGCAAGCTCCGCGCGCAGCTCTGCCTCGCGCATGGCCACGACCGAGAAGTTCCGGTACGACTCCCCGACGGTTCGCAGCACGCGGGCGGTGCGGTCGCGGTCGGCCAGCGCGGGATCGCCCGTCTCGACGAGCGCGTCGGCGAGGGGACCGGCCTCGTCGATGCAGGCGCCCGCGGCCGCGGCCCCGTCGGGGTCGCGCAACGAGTCGGGGAGCGTCTTGTTGAGCACCAGCGCGCCGAGATGGAAATCGCGGTCCACCAGGGCCGCGCAGAAGCGCTCGGCCTCGTATAGCGGCGCCGCCTCGAGGGTCGTCACCACGGCGAAGGTCGTGCGCTTGTCGTGTAACAGGCGCTCGACGGCCTTCGCGCGCGAGACGAATCCCGAGTACATCGACTGGAAGTTCAGGAAGAACTCCGCGATGTCCTGGAGGAACTGACTGCCGAGAATGCGATCGGCCATCTGGTAAAAGGGTCGACTGGCGACGTTGAACACGCGGCTGCCGCGCTTGCCGCCCACGCGGTAAGGCAGCGTCAGCCAGCGCAGCAGGCGGCTGCCGAAGAAGTCCGCCATCCGCGCCGGCGCATCGAGGAAGTCGATCGCGTTGCGGGTCGGGGGCGTGTCGATCACGATGAGGTCGTACTCACCACTCGCGTGGATCTCGAACAGCCGCTCCATCGCGATGTAGTCGTGACTCTGCACGAACCGCGCGGTGAGGTCGTGGTACAGCCGGTTCTCGAGGATGCGGTATGCCGTCACCTCGTCGGGCGCGTGCATGAGCACGAGGTCGTCCCACGACTGCTTGGTGTCGAGCATCGCCGCCCAGAGCTCGCCGCGCGCTTCGATGCCTGCGGCCTTCAGCACCTCCGGTGGGACGCGGTGCGCGCGATTGCCGAGACCCTCGAGCCCGAGCGCGGTCGCGAGGCGGCGCGCCGGGTCGATCGTGAGCACGAGCACCTTGCCGCCGAGATGCATGGTCGCGCCGAGCGCGGCGGCCGCCGCGACCGAAGTCTTGCCGACGCCGCCCGACCCGCAGAAGACGACGATCTCCTTGGCGGCCAGCAATTGCTCGAGCGTGAACGCCGGCTGGGTCCCGGCTCGTCGCGCGTTCACAGGCCCAGCTCCGCGCCCAGCGCGTCGGCGACCATGCGCGTCACGCGCAGGCCGTGCGCGCGCACGAACAGATACGGCACGTAAAGGAGCGGCAGGTCGACCGACCGCCGGAGATGCTCGAGATGGGTCGCGCCGGTGCGCCTCATCGAGACCGCGAGCCGAGCGGCATCCAGGACATCGGTCGCACCGCGCCCGAGGCGCGCGGTCAGCAGGTCGCCGGTTTGCGGTTCCCGCAACGCGTCGAACGTCTCCTCGTCGCCGCGCGTGAAAAGCTCGGGCAACACCCGATTGACGACCACGGTCCCGAGCGGCACGTTCACCTCGCGCCGGAGTTGGTCGACCAGCTCGATCGTCTCCGCGACGGGCATCTCCTCGGGCGTGGTGACGACGTTGACCGCGGTGACGGCCGGGTCGGCGAGCAGCTCGGACAGCCACTGCGTCTGGGTGCGCAGTGGTCCGACGTCGACCAGCTCGCGGATCGTGTCGGCTGCTCCCAGCTGGGCGACGATGTGACCGGTCGCGGCCGCGTCGACCACCACGAGGTCGAAGTCGGCCCGTCCCTCGATCGCCTCTCGCACCTCCCACACGATCTTGCCGATCGTGAGGATCTCCTTGACGCCGGGTGCCGCGGTCGCGACGAAGTCGAGCACGCGCGCGAGGGGCCCGATCCTTCCGATCACGGGTACCCGGAGATTGAGGCGCAGGTATTCCTGCAACGAGGCCTCGGTGTCCATCGCCATCGCGAGCACGCCCGGATGGATCTCCCGCGGGGTGAACCCGACCGGCGAGTGCTCGAACTGCGCGGGAATGTCGCCCTTGGCGTCGACCTCCACGAGAAGCACGCGCTTGCCGATGCTCGACGCGAGGAGCGCGGTTGCCGCAGCCATCGTGCTCTTACCGACCCCGCCCTTGCCGGTGAAGAGGAGAAGCCTTCGGTCGAGCAGCGCGGGCGCGGGCCCGTTCACGATGGCGGGTGCGCTAGCTCGCGCCGAAGCCGACCTTGCGGCCACCCGCGTCGACCGCGACCTCGACGTAGGCGATCTTGTCGACCGGCACGCCGATGCGTCGCCCCTTCGTGTCGGTGAGCCACAACAACGAGTCGCCGGTCGACATCGCGCCCTCGATGGCGGCGGTCACAGCGTCGACCGAGTCGTCGGTCTCGACGGTGAGCTCGCGAGCCGTGTACACCACGCCGATGCGTACTTCCATGCGTTGGACCCTAGCCGTCAGACGATCTTGAGCTCGGTTCGGTAGATGCGCTTCGGCGCGAGCTCGACGTCGAGACGCTCGGCGATGGCGCCGAAGACCCGCGAGGCGGGGTCGTCGGGATGGGTGACCACGATCGGCTCGCCACAGTCGGCCCCGGCGCGCAGCTCGGGAACGAGGGGAACCTGCCCGAGCAGCGGCACCTCGAGCTGGTCGGCGAGCTCCTTGCCGCCGCCCTCCCCGAAGAGGCGGTACTCGCTGCCGTGATCGCAGAGGAACCATGACATGTTCTCGATGACGCCGACCACCTGGAGATTGACCTTGCGCGCCATGTACGCGGCGCGTTGAGCGACCTTCTGGGCCGCCGGCTGCGGCGTGGTGACGACGATGACCTCCGCGCGCGGGAGGAACTGCGCCATCGACAGCGCGATGTCGCCCGTGCCCGGCGGCATGTCGACGATGAGGTAGTCGGGTTCACCCCAATGGACGTCGGTGAGGAACTGCTCGAGAGCCTTGTGCAGCATCGGACCCCGCCACACCACCGGCTGGTCTTCGCGCGCGAAGAACCCCATCGAGATCAGCGTCACCCCGTTCGCGTCGGGCGGGACGATGACGTCGTCGATCACCGTCGGCGGACGGTCGATGCCGAGCATGCGGGGCATCGAGAATCCCCAGACGTCGGCGTCGATGGCGGCGACCTTGCGACCCCGTTGGGCGAGCGCGACCGCGAGGTTCGTCGTGACCGACGATTTGCCGACCCCGCCCTTGCCCGACGAGATCGCGAGCACGCGGGTGTTGGAATCCGTGAAGGGGTTGGTCCGGTGCTCCTGACCGTCGTGGCCCTGGCCGCCCTGGAGTTGCTGCGAGACGGCCGCACGCTCCTGGTCGGTCATCACGCCGAGCTCGACGTCGACGTGCGAGACCCCCTCGAGCGGCATCACCGCGTCGGTGACCAACCGGATGATCTCCGCCCGCATCGGGCAGCCGGCAACGGTCAACGCGATGGTCACCTTGACGTTCCCGGCGTCGACCTCGATCCCGCGCACCATGTTCAGCTCGACGATCGAGCGATGGATCTCGGGGTCCTCGACCGGGCGCAGGGCTTCGAGCACCTGGGCCTCGCCGAGAGCCCCGGGGTGCGCCTCGCTGGGCATGACTGGGCCTCCCGGGAATTTCCACTACGGACGTAGGTACAATACCCAGCGTGGCAAACGAAGATCTCACCGCGGACGAGTTCGGCGCCGCGGTTGCCGCCGTCACGAGCGCCTTCGGCGACCCGACCCGCCGAGACATCTACCTCTTCGTCCGGTCGTCCGCCGACGGGGCGAAGGCCGCCGAGGTGGCCGAGCATTTCGCGCTGCACCCCAATGTCGCCCGCCACCACCTCGAGAAGCTCGCGGCCGGCGGCTATCTCGACGTCGAGCTCGAGCGGCACGTGTCCGCGGGGCGACCCTCGAAGCGTTACCGAGCGTCGGCGAGTGACACCCACCTCTCGTTTCCGCCCAAGCGCGACGACCTGCTCGCGACGCTGCTCGCCCGCGCGCTCGAACGGCTGCCGATCGAGGACGCCCGCACGCTCGCCGACGAAGTCGGCTACGACTACGGCCGCTCGATCGCGGCGCGCATGGAACCGACCGAAGGACACCGTTCGGTGAAGGCGGCGGTGGCATCGGTGGCCGACGCCCTGACGGCCCACGGGTTCGCGGCCCACGCCGAGGCGCGCGGCAACCTGCTCACGCTCGTTTCCGAGCACTGCCCGTTCGGCGAGGCGGCGCAGAGATGGCCGCACGTGCTGTGCGCGGTCGACACCGGTATGGTCCGCGGCATGCTCGAGGGGCTCTACGGCGAGACGCATCCTCGGCTCACCGAGAGCCGTCCCGACGGCGACCAGCACTGCGTCACTCGCGTCTGAGCGACGTCGTCGTGGCGGTCGCGCGCGCGTATCTCGATCACGCCTCCACCTCGCCGCTGCGCGCCGCGGCGTACGCCGCGATGCGGCCGTACCTCGAGTCCTCGTTCGGCGATCCGGGGCGTTTGCACGCGGAGGGCCGAGCGACCCGGACTGCGCTCGAGACCGCGCGCGAGCAGGTGGCATCCTTCTTCGGCGCGCGGCCGCGCGAGGTCGTGTTCACGTCGTCGGGCACCGAGGCCGTCAACACGGCCGTTGCGGGCGCGCTGGCGCGCGCCGGGTCCCGTACCGGCTCCGGCGACGGGCATGTGGTCACAACGGCGGTTGAGCATTCCTGCGTTCGAGACGCGGTTAAACGGGGAACGACCGACGTCACCGTCGTGGGCGTCGATCGGTTCGGACGGTTCGACGCGCGTGCGGTCGTCGAGGCCGTGCGCGACGACACCACACTCGTCAGTGTGCAACTCGCCAACCACGAAGTCGGGACGGCACAGCCCGTGGCAGAGGTGTGCAGCGCGTTACGCGACCGCCGCGCGCTCGTGCACGTCGACGCGTGCGCGGCCGCGGGCCATATGGGCGTCGATTTCACCGCGCTGGGCGCCGACCTCTGCTCGGTGACGGCGCACAAGCTCGGGGGGCCGCTCGGCGCCGGAGCGCTCCTCGTCCGGCGCGGACTGCGTGTTCCGCCCTTGCTTGTCGGTGGCGCACAGGAGCGGGCACGCCGAGGCGGCATCGAGAACGTGCCCGCGTGGGTAGGTTTCGGCGCCGCGTGCGCAGTCGTCGATCTCGCCGGGGAGACTGCCTCGCAACGCGCGCTCGTCGAGCGGGCGAGCGCGGTGGTCGACCGCGTTGACGGCGTCGAACGTTTCGGCGACCGATCGCTGCCGAACGTGTTGTGCGTCGGTGTGCGCGGCGTCGAAGCGGAGCCGATCCTGCTTGCGCTCGATCAGCACGGCGTGGCGGTGCATTCGGGTTCGGCCTGCTCGTCGGAGACGCTCGAGCCCTCGCCGGTCCTGGAAGCCATGGGCGTCGACGCCGAACGATCCCTGCGGATATCCGTAGGCTGGTCGTCGACAACGGCGGATGTCGAACGATTCGTCGACGTCTTTCCGGGAATCGTCGAACGTCTGAGGGGGTTGCGCGCCGTATGACTGCCACTGTTCGCCGGCTCAACCATGCCGTGCTCTATGTGCGCGATGCGCGCCGGGCCGCGGCGTTCTACGAAGAGGCGTTCGGCTTCGAGGTGCTCGCCGACTACGGCGAGGGCGCGGCTGTCTTCATGCGCGCGGCGGGGACCGACAATCACCACGACCTCGGCCTCTTCTCGCTCGGGTCGCAAGCGCCGCTACCCGAGCCCGGCCGGGTGGGCCTGTATCACCTCGCATGGCAGCTGGACACGATTCGCGATCTGGCCGAGATGCGCGAGCGCCTCATCCGGATGAACGCGCTCGTCGGCGAGAGCGACCACGGCGTCACCAAGTCGCTCTACGCGAAGGACCCCGACGGCAATGAGTTCGAGGTGTTGTGGATGGTGCCCCGAGAACAATGGGGCGACATGGAGCACGCCGCGATCACCAAACACCTCGACCTGCCCGCGGAGCTCGCGCAGCACGGTTAGCGCGCGCTCACTTTTGGTCGCGCCAGCGGGCATTGGCTTCCTCGAAGAGCCGGCTCGTGCGAGCGAAGTCGCGCGGACGTTCCTCGTAGGTCTCGAAGTCCCACTCGGAACGCCCGACGGAGAAGAAATCGCCTCCGTAGACGTGCACGGCGACGGCGAAATCGCGTCGGGAGTTTGCGACGGAGTGAATGACGTCGTGCCCGAGGACGAGAACGTCACCGGCCGGCAGCTCCTTGCCGCCGGCCGGCTCGAGCCCGCCGGAAACGCGGCGGTAGAAGGCGTTGTCTTCCTGGCCGCCGTACATGCCGATGACCGCCCACATCCCGTGCTCGTGAGGATTCAGCGCCATGCCCGGCGTCCAGGCCACGCGCAGGATCGTGAGGTCGTCGGCGCTGTGGAGCGCGGTAATACCGCCGAGCTCGACGGGTCCCAGCGCCCGCTCGAGCGCGGTCGGGCCGGCGACGAGCGCATCGAGGACGTCGCGAACGGCGAGTGCCGGCGTGTGCTCGTCCAGTGCACCGCGGCACCGCGCAACGATGTCTTCGACCGCGAGTGCCACGGGCAAAAGGATACGACCACGCGGGACACCTGACCGAGCGTCAGCTTTCGATTACGGCGGCGAGACGAGCAAACTGGGGTGTCGCCAACTTTTCGAGCTTCGCCTCCCGCGAGAAGAGGTCGCGCAGGAACGCTCGAGTCGCCGGGAATCCTGCGAACACGTCTTCGACGAAGAAATAGATGTACAGGACCGCGCCGAGAACGAGACCGATGGCGATGAGCGGCGAGAACATCAGCGTCAGGAGATAGGCGAGCGCGTACGGAAGCACCCGATCACCTCGGCCGAGCGCAATCGTGCCGCCGGCCATGACCACCGCGGGCGCGACGAGGCTCGTCGCGGTGAGTGTCGCGAGATCGC
>JAUZEM010000583.1 GCA_030839005.1 Actinomycetota bacterium
CCCTCGACCGGGGTCCCGTCGGTTCGCCGGCGGGACCCTATGCGTATCCCGGCGCGACCAAGGGTCGACTCCACGCTCCGCTCCCCTCCGGTCGCTGCGCTGTCGTCTCCGTCCCTACGAGCTTCAGCCGGTGTCTTCCTCGCGCAGCGAGGCCTGAAGCTCTTCGCGAGCGCGCGCGACCCGCGATCGAATCGTTCCGATCGGAACCCGACAGACCTCGGCCGCAGTGGCGTACGGCAAACCGACGATCTGCGTGAGCACGAAGGCCTCCCGGCGTTCGGGCGCGAGCGCATCGAGCAACAGCTCGATCGTGACGGTCTCCGTCGCGTCCGACGGACGGCGTTCGTGCCGCCAACGCGCTTCCAACGCGCGCCGGCGTTGCGCCCCGCGCACGGCATCGGCGCAGACCCGCCGCGCGATCGCGAGCAGCCAGACCCGACCGGAGGTTCGCCCCTCGAATCGCGGCAGCGCCCGCAGCGCCCGCGCGTAGGTCTCCTGGACGAGGTCGCCCACGTCGTCACCGCGCCCGAGATAGGCGCAGTAACGCCACACGTGCCCTTGGGTGTCACGCACGAAGGCGGCGAGTGCGAGCCGATCGCCGGACGCGGCGGCGCGCACTACCTGTTCCTCGTCGTCCACGGGCGCCGAACCTACGACGTCCGGCGCCGCGGGAACCAGACGGGTCCCGGATACGACTCTTGCGACATGGAGTGTTCGAGAGCTCGTGAAGCATTGTCGGCCGTCCTCGACGGCGAACCCACGGCCGGCAGTGCCGCGCTCGGCGCGCACGTTCGGACGTGTACGGCGTGCCGCCGTTTCTTGGACAGCGCACGTGCGCTCGACGCGCTCACCCACGCCGTCCCGACAGACGCGCCCGATATCACCGCGCGCGTCCTCGAGGCCGCCCGGGCCGAGCGCCACCGGCCTGACCCGCTGACCTCGACCTTGCGCCTCGGCCTCGTCGTGGTCGGAATCGCGCAACTTGCGCTCGCGGTGCCGGGCCTGGTCTACGGCACTGATGAGGGCGCCCCCGTACACATCGCGCACGAAGTCGGATCGTGGGACCTCGCGCTCGCGATCGCGTTCGTGTTCGCGGCGTGGCGACCACTTCGAGCAGTGGGTCTGCTGCCGTTGGCGGCGGTCCTCTCGGGCGGGCTCATCCTGACCGCGATCATCGACGTCGCCCACGGACGCGCGGTCGCCTTGACCGAGACCACCCACCTGCTCGAGCTCGTGGGAACTGCACTCCTTTACCTGCTCATGGCGCCGCGGGGCCGCTGGGGCCGTCCACGCCCGGGCCTGCGGGTCGTCTCGGCCGCGTCGTAGCGAGACGTGGTGTAAGCAATCGGGAACTTTCTCGCCGGGTCGAGCGACCGGTGCACGACACAACACGTTCACGTTCGTCACGTTCATCACGACAGATCATCGAGGGGAAAACTCGTGCGCCGTTTCGCAATCGTCCTCGCAACGGCCGGGATCGCGCTGGCCGCCGCCGCGTCGCCGGCCTGGGCCCACGTCCAAATCGATCCCGCGTCCGCCCCGAAGGGAACCGACGCGGTGCTCGCGTTCGTCGTGCCGAACGAAAAGGACCCCGAGACCACGACCAAGGTCACGGTGCAGTTCCCGACGGATCACCCGATCGCCGAGGCACTCGTCGAACCGATACCGGGCTGGACGGCCGAGGCCACGCAGTTCACGGTGAAGACCCCGATCCAGACCGACGCCGGACCGGTCACGAGCGCGGTGAAGGACGTGACCTGGACCGCCGCCGACGGCAAAGGCATACCCGTCGAGAACTTCCAAGAGTTCCGGATCTCGGTCGGCCTACCCGGCGACGGCGACTCCCTCTCGTTCCCGACGACCCAGACCTATAGCGACGGCTCGACCGTGCAGTGGGTGCAGGTGTCGCCGCCCGGCGGACCGGAGCCCGACGATCCCGTGCCGGTCTTGACGCTCACGACCGGGTCCGGCGACGGAGCGACGACGCCGACGACCGTGGCCACGAGCTCGGTGAAGCAGAGCGACGTCGACAACGCGAAGACGATCGCCATCATCGGCATCATCGTCGGCGCGGTCGGGCTGCTGGCCGGTATCGGCGGGATCGTGAGCGGCCGGCGCAAGACCGCGACATGACAATCGGCCTGAGCATTTGATGACAATGGGCCTGATCATTTGATGACAATGGGATTGAGCGGTGAGCCGCTCGAACCGACGATCGGCATCGGCGCGGCGACGAACATCCCTAGGTAGACGCGGTCGCGCTCGCAGTCGGCCGCCAGCTCGTCGAGATCGAACAACTCACCGACGAGCAGGCCGAGATCGCGCAACGCGGCGACATGCCAGGTGAGGAAGTCGTCGTTCGGCTCCGGCGGGACGACGGAGCACGCGGCGGTGTCCGTCGCGATCATCGCCACGTCGTGGTCGTGCAACCAAGGAATCGCGCGGGTCGAGATCCCGGGCTCGTGCCGGCTTTCCGCCTCGGGAGCGTTCCGTGCGAGACCGAGCTTCCAACCGACGTGACCGGTGCGAACGAGAATGATGTCTCCCACGCCGACCTCGACGCCCTGCGCGCCGGCGGCTCCGTCGAGCTCGTCGGGCCCGACGGGAAAACCCGGTTCGAGGTGCTCGACGCCCAGATGACGCGCGACATCCAGCAGCACCGCCCGTCCGACGATGCCGTGGCGCGCGAGATGGTGCACTCCGAGCCGGCGCGCGCCACCGGTCGCGGTGACCAGCCCGGCCCAGTACCCGTTGTAGAGCGTGTGCTCGCCGCCCACGTGACCGAAGCCGTCGAGCTGCGTCGATGCCTGCAGCGCCATGACGACGTAATCGTCGGACACCTGATACGCAGGACCGCCGCGACCGCTCCCGAGCACACCGTCACCGGCCGCCATGCCGTAGAGATGCAACGGCTCGGCGCGATATCCGCCCGGCGTCGGCGGGCCGATGAGGAGCCCGAGTGAGAAGCGCTTGCCGGTGGTGACGAGCGCCGCGGCCGCGGCGACGCGCTCGGGCGTCAACAGGTTCGCGGTCCCGAGCTGATCGAGGTCGCCGAAGCGTCCCCAGTTGTTACGGACGCCCGGTTCGGAGCCGACGACCTTGCCGTGCGCGTCGACGCGATACGACGGAGGATCCCAACCGTCGAAGGGCACGTCGGGAACTTCTCTCACGGTCGCACGGTAGCTGCCGCATGTGCGGGCGCCCAGCACGCGCACTCGGCACTACATTCGCTCGGTGCGCTGGCAGGTACACGGTGAACGGGTGTTGTACGACAGCGCTTGGGTCCGACTGTCGCTCGTCGACGTCGAGATTCCTGGAGGCGAGCGCTTCGAGCACCACGTCGTGCGTATGCCGAACAAGGCTGCCGGTGTCGTCGTGCACGATCGTGATCGCGGCCTGTTGTTGTTGTGGCGCCACCGCTTCATCACCGACTCGTGGGGTTGGGAGATCCCGGCCGGCGGGATGAACCCGGGCGAGACACCTGATCAGGCCGCCACGCGCGAGACGCTCGAGGAGACCGGATGGCGAGCCGGCCCGCTGCGGGCGCTCGTGCACTTCAGCCCGACGAATGGGATCAGCGATCAGGTCTTTCACACGTTCGTAGCCGACGGAGCGACCTACGTCGGCGAACCAACCGATGTCGGCGAGTCGGAGCGCGTCGAATGGGTACCGATGGACGAGGTGCGCAGGATCCTTCGCGACAACGAGATGCTCGACGGCATGTCTCTCACGGCCGTCGCGTACGCGCTCGCGTTCGGCGAGCTGGACTAGCCGATGGCGCGGCCCCGCGCGTCCCGATCAGCCAAAGAACGTCGAGGTAGACGGGAGAACCACGATGTCGGTTGCCGCGAGGCGAACAGGTTTCGTCGAGGTGGGTTGCGCGTGTGCGATGACTTTCGCGCCGGATGTGATAACGGTTCGCGGCGCGGCAACCGCGTTGTCGACCGCAGCACCGGCGACGCTGACTTTCGCCGCCAGCTGTCCCGTTTTCGTCCGCAGCCACACGAATCCGAAGCCGGCCTTGACGACGGGGAGGCCGATCCGCGCCGTGAGTGGGAGCACGAGAACCTCCTCGGCGACGCCCGTAATTCCAGGCTTCATGTGGAGGAGGCCACGAGTCCCCGGCTTGACGTCGCTGTCGCCTCCCGCGGCGGCGTTCAGTACGCGCGTTGATCGCGTCGTCGTCAGACGGCGCGATTGACCGTTCGGGATGCGTAGTGTGACCGATGTTGCATCGACGGTCGTGACGACCCCGATGACCTGGACGCCGGCCGCCGCCTTCTGCTTGGCAGCATCCGTCTTCTTCTGCTCCGCGTTGGAGCGCGCCTGGTGGTAGTCGAGCGCGAAAATGGCTCCGGCCGCCGCGATCAAGAGCAGGACGACGACACCACCGATGACGGCGCGAGTTCGGCGTCTGCTCCTCGCCACTCCATCTCCCCGGGTGCCGCGCTCACCTCGAAACGTGCCGACCTGGCCGCCCATGATACCGGCCACATTCCGGGACCAGAGGTCGTTTCCGCCGCCTATTCGAGGCGGTACGGCATCGACGTCACCGCGGTTCGCTCGCGGAAGAGCAGCCGGGCCTTGAGGATCAGCGCGCTCTGGTTGTGCAGCAGATGCTGCCACCAGTGTTCGACGAACAATTCCGGGATCAGCACGGTGATGATCCCGTCCTCCCATCGGCGCTCGAGCTCGTCCAAGAACCCCAGTGTCGCCTCCGTGAGCTCGAGGGCAGGTGAGATCACCGTCTCGAGCGGTACGCGAATCGCTTGCTCGGACCATCGCTTTTGCAACTTTTCGGCATCCTCGGGTCCCGCGACGACCGTCACCGCCAGTACATGCTCCGGAGCGATCGACTCCGCGTAGGCGAGGGCCTCGTGCACGCCGGCATGTAGCTGGCCGACGAGCACCACCACCGTGTTCCGTCGCCTCGGCGGCCGAAACTCGGCTGGAACGTCCAATGCGGCCGCGACCTTCACGTAGTGGCGGTGGATGCTCTTGAACAACAAGACGATCAACGGGATCACCACGATGGGAACCCACGCGCCGCTCGTGAACTTCGTGGCCGCGACGATGAGCAGGACGACCAAGGTTGCGACGGCACCGATCGCGTTGAGCGCGCTGCTGCGTCGCCAACCTGGTTCCCGAAGGCGCAGATGGTGACGAACCATTCCCCATTGCGAAAGCGTGAACGACGTGAACACGCCTACGGCGTACAGCGGGATGAGTGCGTTGGTGAGTCCGCCGAAGGCGACGAGGAGCCCTGCCGCGGCCGCCGCGAGCACGATGATCCCGTTCGAGAACACGAGCCGGTCGCCCCGGTTTGCCAGCTGGCGGGGGAGGTAGCCGTCGCGAGCGATGATCGACGAAAGCCGTGGGAAGTCGGCGTAGGCAGTGTTGGCGGCGAGCGTGAGGATCGCCGCCGTCGCGAATTGCAAGAACACGTACACCGGGCCGTTGCCGAACACCTGATGGCCCAGCTGCGAGAACACCGTCTGCCGGTGACTGGGATACGGGTGGAGGTGATGGGCGAGCACCGAAACGCCGAAGAAGAGCGTGCCAAGAATCG
>JAUZEM010000588.1 GCA_030839005.1 Actinomycetota bacterium
CGTCCCCGCGCTCGACTACGAGGACGTGATCGGCGTTCGCTGGGCGCGGCTCGCCGCGTTCGGCTCGGTACGTGCCGCGATCGCCGAATCGGCGGACGGCGGCCTCCAGTTCGAGTTGCGCGCGACCGGCGTCGCCGCACCGGCCGACTCCGACCAGGGACTCGTCGACGCGGGATTCGCATCGCTGACGACGTTGGTCGGCGTCGCCGAGGCGTGGCCGTCGGAGACCGCGGGCGCGAGTGACGTCTCGTCGCAGGTCGTTCCCGGCGCGACCGTCGAACCGGTTCACGCGGTCCCCGACGCGTCCGAGCCGCGATCGTTGCACCGCCCGCTCCATATCGGCGCGGCGCCGCCCGAATAGCGGCGACCCGACAGAGGGACAGAGGCCCAACAGAGGCATGACAGCCAACCGCGCGATGCGGGATGCTGTGCGCATGCCGACATGGACCCGGAAAGAGCTGCAGCAAGCGCACGACAACTATTGCGCGGTGGCGCGCGAGGCCGGCCGCACCAACGATTGGCGAGCCTGGGCCGATACGTTCACCGAGGACGCGACCTACATCGAGCACCACTACGGAACGATGCGGGGTAGGGAAGCGATCTACGAGTGGATCTCCAAGACGATGGCCGAGTGGCCGAACTCCGAGATGAAGGAGTTTCCGCACGACTGGTGCGTGTGCGACGAGGAGCGCGGGTGGTGGATCTGCCAGATCGAGAACCGCTTCCGCGACCCCGGTGACGGCGAGGTCTATCAGGCATACAACCTCACTGTGCTCAAGTACGCGGGCAACATGCAGTTCTCGTCCGAGGAGGACGCGTACAACCCGGCGAACTTCGCACCGGTCGTCAAGTCGTGGATCGAGGCGGAGCGTCGCAGCCGAAAGGACTGATTTCCGGACGGACGAGGACGCTCCGGGCGCCTGGTATCATGACTGGTCGCTCGGTGTCCCGATTCGCGGGTTCCGACGCGGGTTCGATCGCCGAGATCGATCCCGGATTTCGATCATGGAGTGGTATGGCGTTCAAAGTCGGTGACCGGGTCGTGTATCCCCACCACGGGGCCGCGGTGATCGAACGCAAGGAGGTGCGCGAGGCGTTCGGCGAGAAGACCGAGTACCTCGTGCTCCGGGTCGCGAACGGTGACCTGACCCTTGCCGTCCCCTCCAACAAGGCGGAAGACGTCGGCATGCGCCCGCCGATCTCCGTCGAGGACATCGACGACCTGTTCCAGCTGCTCTCCAAGAAGGACGTGCGAGAGCCGACAAACTGGAGCCGCCGCTTCAAGAACCATCAAGAGAAGTTGAAGAGCGGCGACGTCTACCAGGTCGCCGAGGTCGTACGGAACCTTGCGCTGCGCGAGGTCACCAAGGGTCTGTCGGCGGGCGAGAAGGCGATGCTCGTGCGCGCCCGCGGCATCCTCGTGTCGGAGCT
Organism: Actinomycetota bacterium; assembly: GCA_030839005.1. GTDB lineage: Bacteria > Actinomycetota > Acidimicrobiia > IMCC26256 > PALSA-610 > PALSA-610. Next base: position 1,432 of record JAUZEM010000588.1, read on the forward strand.
GAGCTTCGCATTGAACGTCTCCGAAGAGGACGCGCTCACGAAGCTCGAACAGCAACTGGCGTAGTTCGCCCCACGTTACCGATCGAGAATCGTGACGCACTCGATGTGCGGCGTGTGCGCGAAGAGATCGACGAGCGTTACCGACGTGAGGCCGTAGCCGGCCCCGATCAGCAAACCGATATCGCGCGCAAGCGCGGCCGCGTCGCACGAGACGAGCACCACGCGTTCGGGGTCGCACGCGAGGACGGTTCGCGCCCCGTCTCGACCGAGCCCGGCGCGACTCGGGTCGGCGACCACGACGTCGACCTTGCTGCCCTTCCACTTCCCGACGTCGGCGCGCACGACGCGCGCCGGATGATCGCGGAGGTTGTGCTTCGCGTCCGAGACTGCGGCGCGACCGCGCTCCACCGCGATGACCCGGCGCGGCTCGTCGGCGGTGATCGCGAACAGCCCCACCCCGCAATAGAGGTCGGCCAGCACGCGGTCGCGTCCGGCGGCTTCCCGCACGAGTCGCACGAGTGTCTCGGCGCCGTCGGTCCGGCTCTGAAAGAACGAGTTGATCGAGACTCGCAATGAATGCCCGTCGATGAGCTCGTGCACGTGCGCCGTTTTTCCGCGCGCGACATCGGCCGGCAGGTCGAGGATCGTGTCCGCGGGATCGGCCAGCGCAGCCCGTTCGCCGGAAGCCACACCGACGCGCAATGTCACTTCGCTCGCCCGCCCGAAGTGGCCGTCGCGTAGGAGCTCGTCGATCAGCGGATGGGCGACGAGGCACGAATCGATGAGCACCGGATCGTGGGACTGGTGGCGCCGGAACGCCGGCTTGCCGTCGACGACGAGCGCGCGCACCGTCGTGCGGAACCCCTCGGAGGAGAGCAGCACGGGTTCCGCGAGCGGTGGGTCGGCGACATGCGCGATGCGGCCGAGCGCGTCGCGGAGGATGTCGAGCTTGAGCTGCGGCTGCGTCTCGGTCGCAACGTGTTGCCACCCGCATCCGCCGCAACCCTTGCGCGCGTGGACGCACGGCGGGACGACGCGCGCGGGTGACGCTTGGAGCACCTCGAGCACGCGGCCCCGGAGATGATCTGCCCGGTTGGCGGTCACCTCGATCCGCACGCGCTCGCCGGGCAGGGCACCGTCGATCAGCGCCACTCGGCCGTCGTCGGCGCGCCCGAGCGCATCGCCACCGGCAACCATGCGCGTCACCGTCAGCTCCACCGGACAAGTGAAGCGCGAAGTCTGCGAGACTGGCGCATCGTGCAGGCATTACGCGTTCACGAGCTCGGTGAGCCCGAGCAGGTCATGTCGCTCGAGGACGGTCCCGAGCCCGAGGTTCGGCCCGGTGACGTGCGTTTGCGGGTGCACGCGGCGGCCCTGAACTTCCCGGACGTGCTCATGTGCCGGGGCGAGTACCAGGTCAAGCCGCCGCTCCCGTTCACGCCGGGCGCCGAGGTCGCGGGGGTCGTGGACGAGATCGGCGCCGGCGTCGACGGGATCCGCGTCGGCGACCGGGTGCTGGCGATCCCGAACTTCGGTCCCGGCGGTTTCGCGGAGTCGACGACCGCAGGCGCGTCGGGCGGCGTGTTCCCGATCCCGGAATCGATGTCGTTCGCGGCCGGCTCGGCCCTGCACGTTGTCTACCAGACCGGGCACCTCGCCTTGCACCGCCGCGCGCACCTGCAGCCGGGGGAGACGTTGCTCGTGCACGCGGGCGCGGGTGGCGTCGGCAGCGCGGCGATCCAGCTCGGGCTCGCGGCCGGTGCGCGTGTGGTCGCGACCGCGGGCGGACCGGAAAAGGTCGAGGTTTGCCGGAAGCTCGGCGCGCACCTCGCGCTCGACTACCGCGAGCACGACTTCGTCGACGCGGTGAAGGAATTCACCGACGGTCGCGGAGCCGACGTGATCTACGACCCGGTCGGCGGCGACACCTACGACCGCTCCACGAAGTGCATCGCGTTCGAAGGCCGCATCTTGATCATCGGTTTCACGGGCGGGCGATTCGCGGAGGCGCGGACGAACCACGTGCTCATCAAGAACTACGCGGTGGTCGGCGTGCACTGGGGTCTGTACAACGTCCTCAATCCGCGACTGGTGCGCGAGACCCACGACGAGCTGATGCGGCTCTTCGAGGCGGGCAAGATCGATCCGCTGATCTCGGAGCACGTCTCGCTGGCGGAGGTGCCGGCGGCACTTGCTCGCCTCGGATCGCGCGGCACCTACGGCAAGGTCGTCTGCGAGCTGTGACCGACCGGTTCGTCGACCGGGGATACCTCACCGGGGTTCAATACGCTTCCGACGCGAACCTCGCGTCCCGCCAGGCGATCTACCGCTTCCAGACGCCTCCGGTGCGCACGGCGGCGTGGGCGCTCGACCTCGCCGGGCTACTCGGTGACGAGCGCGTCCTCGACATCGGCTGCGGGAACGGTCTGCACCTCGCCGAGCTCGCCCGCCGCGCTCATCGCGGTCCGGTATTCGGCCTGGACCTTTCACCAGGCATGTTGACCGCAGCGCGATCACATGCGCGCGCGCCGTTGGTGGTGGGCGACGCGGAGCAGTTGCCGTTTGCCGCCGAGTCACTCGACCGCGTCCTCGCGATGCACATGCTGTACCACGTGCCCGACCGCGAC
>JAUZEM010000030.1 GCA_030839005.1 Actinomycetota bacterium
CAGTTCTTGGACCTTGGCCAGGAACGCGTCGGGATCGCAGAGTTGGTCGAGTACCCACGCCAACGCTTGGCTGTCGTCCCGTGACGCCAGCATCTCGTCCGGAATTTGCCACAACTCTACGAACCTGCGATTGAAGCTCGCGATTTGGCCGGTCTGGTCGACGACGAGGATTCCGTCCGCCGTCGATTCGAGTGTCGTCGCCAGCAGCGAGTTCGTCTCACGAAGCTGGTCCTCGGCTGCGACGCGATCGGAGATGTCGTGACCGGTTACGACGATTCCTTCGAGTGTCGGATCGTCGAGGAGATTCGTGAAGGTCAACGCGAAGGGGACGACGCCGCCGCCGATCCGGCACAATCGCAGATCGACCGTAATGGGATGGGCATCGGCCGAGTGCACCTCGCGCAGCGTCGTGACGAGTGCCGCACGGTCGCGGCCGTCCACGATGCATGCGAGCGATTGACCTTCCAACCATTCCTGATCGTGGCCCAGCAGCCTGGTCACGACCGCAGACGACGCCCGGACGGTGCCGTCGCGGTTCAACAGCAACGTGACCGATGCACCGTTTTGGATCAGCGCGCGGAATCGAGCGACCTCGTCGCCCGCGACCTCCCAACGACGTCGCTCCGTAATGTCACGAACGCCGAGAAGAATGTCGTCACCGAGTGACGTCCCGAGCACCTCCACCAGACGCCAGCCGTGTGTGCCTCGGACGCGAACCTCCAGCAGCGTGCCCACCTCCTTGGCCTGCACGCTCGTCACGGCAAGTGTGGCAACCTGAGCATCGTCGGGGTGCACGAAGTCGAGAATGCTCCGACCAACAGCACTGGCAGGCGTGACGCCGAACAACTGCTCCGCCGCACGATTCGCCCACCGCAAATCGCCGAAGGAGCTGATCAACACGACCGCGTCGGGCAGAGCCGCCGCGAGACCCCCAGGATCGCTCGCGGCGCGGCGCGCCAAACCCGGGTCGTCGATCACCGTCCTAACATCGGCCCCGGTTCGACCCCGATTGACACCCAACCTCCCGTTCTGCGTGGATGCTCGATCGGGACTCCATCGTCAGGGTCTTTCCGGGCGACGGCCCCTGCTCAGGCGTCGAGCAGCACGATCGTGCGCCCAACTGTCCGCCGGTCCGCCATGGCTTCGATCGCGACCGGGATGTCTTCGAAGCCGATCGTCTGGCCGATCACCGGCTTGATCTTGTGCTCGAGCACCAGGCGGACGATCTCGTTCATGATCTCTTCTCCGAGCGCGGCACTCGCGAAGTTCCATCCCATCGCCGTCTTGAGCATCTCCGACATCTCGGGCTGCTGATACGCGAGCAGCACTCCGCACAGCTTGAAGTTCCCGAGCGCGACGCGGCGCGGGACAATGAAGGGCTCGTCGGCGACGACCTTGTTGGAGGCGAAGCCCATCATGAGGTAACGGCCGTTGTACGCGGTGCATTGCATCGATTTCTCCATCACCGACTCACCGACGTTGTCGAACACGACCTCGACGCCCCGGTTCGCGGTCTCGGCGAGCACGACCTGCGCGAAATCGGCGTCGTTGTAGTTGATCGCGACGTCGGCTCCGAGGTCTCGACAAAGTTGAACCTTCTCGTCGGTCCCCGCGGTGGCGAAGACCCGCGCCCCGACGTGCTTGGCGAGCTGGATCGCGGCCGATCCCGACCCACCCGCCGCCGCGTGGATGAGCACGCTTTCGCCGGCTCGGAGATCGGCGCGGTCGTAGAGCCCGAGCCAGGCGAGATGAAAGGGGAAGTAGAGCGCGGCGGCGCCGGGAAGCGGGATCGACTCCGGCATGTCGAAGGCCGAAACGACCGGACAGATCGCGAACTCGGCGAAGCCGCCGTTGGCGCCTTTCGGCATCGCGACGACGCGGCGGCCCTGCCACTCGTCCGTTCCCTCACCGCACGCCTCGACGATCCCCATCACCTCCATGCCCGGGCTGTACGGCAACTCGGGACGGACCATCATGTTTCCACCGGTGATGCGTTCGAGATCGTTGAGGTTGAAGGGGATGGCGTGTACCCGCACGCGGAGCTCACCGGCCTCAGGTGACGGGACGGGCACGATGTCGAGCCTCAGGACCTCGGTCGGGCGCCCGTATTCGTGCGTCCGCCATGCTCGCATCGTGCGATCCGAGTTCTGCATCGCTGCTCACCTGCTCTGGGCTTCCCGGGACTTTTCGCGTGTCTAACAGCACCGACCGGGCAAGGCCAGCATCTGCTTGCGGAAGTAGAGAGATGTGTTTAGATTGAATCGAAATCGCGTGACTTGTCGAAATCGCCGTCAGTTGGGGGTCGCATGTTGTCGCGGAAGCTGCCGACGATTTGGCGCGCGCGTCGCGCGGCGATTCTTGTCGTGATCGGGATGACCGCCGCCGCGTGCGGCGGGAACCACGGCAACGGGTCGGCGTCCGTCACCCCGGGAAGCACGGGTACGCCCACGACCGTTGCGCCGGCCGTTGCCAAGTTCGGGACGCTGGTCTCGCCGTGTGGTCCGGGGTCGGCGCAGGGCGCGACCGCGAACGGTGTGACCAACACCTCGATCACGATCGGGTACGGCGACGACGCCGGCTATTCGGCGGCGCCGGGTCTCGACAAGGAGATGTCCGACGCGGTGAAGCCGATGATCAAGTGGTGCAACGACCAAGGCGGCATCAACGTCCGAAAGGTCGTCGGCAAGTATTACGACGCCAAGGTGCTGCAGGTCACGCAGGTCATGACGCAGGCCTGCAACGACAAGGTGTTCATGCTCGTCGGTCAAGGCTGGGTGCTCGACTCGGGGCAGGAGCAGACGCGCATCGCGTGCAAGCTGTCGACGATTCCCGGCTTTTCCGTCGGTACCGCGTTCGCGAGTGGTCCGGGTATGGAGCAGCCGCTCCCGAATCCCGGCGACGAGGAGACAGTTTCGTCCGCGTTCCAAATCGCCCAGCTGTTCCCCGACGCGGTGAAGAAGGCGGCGGTGGCATTCGCGGAGTTCCCTGCGACGCGTGAGACGCGCGACAAAGACGTCGCCGGCTATCCGAAGGCGGGGTGGAAGTTCCTGAACT
>JAUZEM010000036.1 GCA_030839005.1 Actinomycetota bacterium
CCAACAAAGCTGATGTCTATGATGACCCGCGACATCGGTCTCCGATCTCTCGCGACACCACAGACTCACTGCGTCGCGGGGGTTGCACTTCGTCGCATCAGCGCAGGTCCATGCGAGACCGTGCGAATGACTGCAACTGCGGCGACACCACGCAACAACGAGATTCTTCGACGAATTCTTAGACGACGTTCCAGCGCGCGATCGCTAGCTCAGCGTCCCGCACCGGGTTGCAGGGCCTACCGACACTTAGGTAGCAGAGCTCTTGCATGTAGCGTCACGTTCCGTGGCGCGGGTTCCGACGGGCACTGTCACGTTCTTGTTCACCGACATGGAGGGATCGACCCGTCGCTGGGAAGACGATCCCGACGTCATGCAGGAGGCGTTGGCGCGACATGACACGATCGTGCGCGCCGCCGTCGACGCGCACGACGGATACGTATTCGCAACTGGTGGCGACGGCTTTGCCGTCGCGTTCGCGCTCCCTGTCGACGCGATCGCGGCGGCGGCGAGCGCGCAAATCGCGTTGAGCGCCGCGCAGCTTCCACCGGTCCGCATGGGAGTGCACACAGGCGAGGCTCACGAACGCGGCGGCGACTACTTCGGGCCGACCGTGAACCGGTCCGCGCGGTTGATGGCGATCGGTCATGGCGGTCAGGTACTGGTTTCGTTCGCCACCGCCCAACTGGCGGCGAACGTCGAGTTGCGCGATCTCGGCGAGTACCGCTTGCGTGACCTGTCACGACCCGAGCGGGTGTTCCAGCTCGTGGTTCCTGGAACGAACAACAAGTTTCCACCGCTGCGCACGCTCGACGTGCTGCCGACGAACCTACCGGTGCAGACGTCGCGTTTCGTGGGACGCACGGAAGAGACGCGACGCGTCATCGCCGGCTTGGAGCAGTCCCGGCTGGTGACGCTCACCGGCGTTGGTGGGGTGGGCAAGACGCGTTTGGCACTGCAGGTAACGGCAGAACTGCTCCCCGCGTATCCCGACGGCGCGTGGTTGGTCGAGTTGGCCGGCGTGACCGATCCCGCGATGGTCGCCGAGACCGTGCGCAGCGTGCTGGGCGTGCAGCAGCAGCCGGGAAAGTCCGTCGAAGACTGCGTGATCGAGCACTTCTCGGCGCGTTGCCTGGTCTTGGTGCTCGACAACTGCGAGCACGTCATCGGCGTGGCAGCGGACCTTGCCATGCGGCTCGTATCGAGCACCGGCGGCTCACGGGTGCTCGCGACGAGCCGAGAAGGGTTGGCGGTACCGGGCGAACGGGTGGTGGCGGTTCCGCCTCTGGCCGTGCCGTCCGAAGACTTCCCCGAGCTCGTGCTGGCGTCGGACGCGGTGCGCCTGTTCATCGACCGCGCCGCGGATGCCCGCGACGGCTTCAGCGCCGGCGACGACGACATCGCGACGCTCGCCCGTTTGTGCCGCCGGCTCGACGGCATCCCGCTTGCGATCGAGCTGGCCGCGGCACGCGTGCGTTCCATCGCGCTGCCCGACATCCTCGCCCACCTGGATCAGCGGTTTCAGCTCCTCTCGGCCGGTCGGCGTACTGCGCCGACGCGTCAGCAGACACTGCACAACGCGATCGACTGGTCGTACGAGCTCCTCGATGAACCGGAGCGGATCATGCTCCGGCGACTGTGCGTGTTCGCGGGCGGCTTCGACCTGCCCGCCGTCCAGGCGGTCGCCGCCGACGAATTCATCGACGTCTTCGAAGTCGTCGATCTGCTCGACCGACTCGTCGACAAGTCGCTGGTCGTTGTCGACGTGTCGAGCGCGGCGACGCGCTTCCGGTTGCTCGAGACGATCCGTGACTACGGATGGGAGCGATTAGGAGAAGCGGCCGAAGGAGCGACGTTCGCACGACGTCATGCCGAGTACTTCGCCGACTTCTCCAGCCGGGCCGGGACGGGCTTGCGCGGGCGTGACGAGGCTCGCTGGAGTGATGTGATCGAGGTGGAGATGGAGAATCTCCGGCTCGCGCTCACCTGGGCAATCGCCTCCGAAGATGCTGACCTCGCGTTGCGGATCGTCGGCGGCCTTGCCGTGAGCGGCTACCGCGTGGGTGTCCCGTTCGGCAACGCCGCGCTCGCGGCCGGTGCGCTCGACGGTGCCATGGGCCATCCCCTACGCGCGCTGGCGCTTGCCTCCGCGGCATGGGCAACGTTTCGCCTCGGCGAGTACGAGCGTGCCACCGAGCTGGGTGAGGCCGCGCTGCAAGCGGCACGAGACCAACCGGAGAGCGACAGTCAGCTACGCACGCTCGGTCAAGCCTTGTCGGTTCTCACCTCGGTGCTCGCCGTGCGGCCCGGACTCTTCGAACGCGCCACGTTCTTGGCCGAAGAGCGCGTCGCGGTAGCCCGCGCGCTCGGCGATCACTACGAAATGGTCCAAGCGCTGAGCCTGCGTGCTCCGCTCCTCGGCGACGCCGAAGCCGCCGAGGAAGGCGTTCGGCTCGCCCGAATCGTGGCGAACCCCACGATGCTCTCGTACGCGTGCTCGGTTCTTGCGATGCTCATTCTCGTCGCGGACCCGCTTCGGGCGCGCGACCTCGTCGACGAGAGTGCCGGAATCGCAATCGACGCCGGCAACGACCAAGCGGCCGCGCTCGCCCAACAGGTATTAGGAGCGGTGCTCGGAAAGCTCGGAGATCACGTCAGTGCCGTACGGATCGGCCTCACCGCAGTCGAGCAACTCTTCGAGCAAGGCGAACGCTTCTACGCCTTCAGCCAGCTGTGGGGTGTCGCGGCCAGCCTCAATGCGCTGGGCGAACACGAGACCGCGGTCACGCTCGGCGCGTGGCTCGCCCACCGGGGAGCAAGCATCAGCGGTCCGTCGGGATTGCCGCCGCGCGCGTCGGTCAACCTCTCCAACGAGCTCACTTCCGAAGAGATCGACCGTTGCGATCCCCGAGTCCTCGCGATGACGGATGCCGAGGCCATTGCGTACGCGCGAGCCGCCGTCGACCAGCACGAGCTCGTCGCACCCCGGAACTGACGGGCCGAGGCCGACGCGTCGCTACTCCTGCGCCACTTGGCCGAGCACATCGAGGTGCGAGGTCCAGCCCTCTCGATGTCGAGGAAGTTCACTCGGGGCGTGTCCTGATTCGGCGATCCCCGGCCTCCGCACCTCGCATGGCGGGCAAATGGTTTCAACAGCGTGTCGGAGGGCCGAGTTGGACCGTACGTCCACGCCGGCACTTCACGCGATTCTCAACGTCACGCGACGAAGCGTCGCGAAACGTGTGGGCGGTCAGTCGACCGAGCCGGAGGGAACTACCCACTCGCATCGTTGCCCGGTGACGGCCGAGATCCGATCGAAGTCCGCGTCGTAGTGAAGCACCGTCAAGCCGTTCGCCTCCGCCGCCGCGGCGATGAGGAGGTCGGGCAGCTTTCGGCCGCGCTGATGCTTGGCGGCGAGCATGCGTTGTACTTGCCGTGCGCGCTGAACATGTTCGGCTGTCGTCTCGACGAGGTCAAAAATGTTCAGCGCGCTCACGAACCGATCCCACTCAGACACGCTCCGAGCCGAGAAGCCGATCTCAAGATCGCTGATTCCGGCGCGCGCGAGTTCGCCGAGGTTCGCTCGGGATTCGATCTGTTCGCGAATTGGGACAGCGCGAAGCCGCGTCAGCACGCTCGTGTCAACGAGATGGCTCAGCGCCATGCATCGTCGCGCGGGCCGAGATCGGCGCGTGCCAGGCGATCGAGCGAGGTCGTTACCGTCTTCGACCGCGCTTGGCCCGCGCGCCGGAGCGCCTGGTTGACGGTCTCTTTGATTGTCTCTGTTCCGAGCTGCGCCCGGGCTGCACTCAACGCGTCGTCGTCGATGTCCACGAGATGCTTCGCCATGCGAACCAGTATATACGGGAACCGGTGCGTATATACCACGCAGATGCCGACGGCCGACGCCGAGCTCGGCATCTGCGCCACCTACCACCTAGAAGTCTGGGCACTCCTGGCATCCCGGCGTCAAAGCGGCAGGTGACGCCGGTAGGGACGGCCTAGTTGTTGTGCCCGGCGAGGTTGGTGACTCGGCTGGTGGGTGGTCCGCCGATGGCGGTGTGGTAGCGGTGATGGTTGTAGCGGTGCAGCCAGCGGTCAAGTGTGCGGGCGCGTTGTGCGTCTGAGGTCCAGGAGCGTGCGTAGGCCCATTCGTCGAGCAGCGTGCGGTTGAACCGTTCCACCTTGCCGTTCGTGGCCGGGTGGTAGGCCCGGGTTCTTGTGTGTTTGATGCCGAGCTCCGCGCAGAGATGTTTCCAGTTTCGGCTGACGTAACCGTTGCCGTTGTCGGTTAGGATCCGTTCGATCGTGATCCCACGTTGCGCGAACCATGCGACGGCTCGAGCCAGGAACGCGACGCAGTTGATCGTGTTCTCCTGGCCCGCGAACTCGGAGTACGCGAGGCGGCTGTAAGCATCGATCGCAGTGTGGATGTGGGTGTAGCCGACGCGTTTGTGCATCACGGCTGCGGATCGGCCGTGAACCTTGTGTCCGCCGCCGGGTGGGATCCGAGCGAGTTTCTTCACGTCGATGTGGACGAGCTCACCGGTGCGTGAGGTCTCGATCCCTCGAATCACTCGACCGGTCGCGCGATCCATCCACCGCAACCGATTGCAGCCATGACGGACCAGAACCTGATGCACCGTCGAAGCCGGGACACCAACAATGCCCGCCAGACGTGCCGGACCGATCTTGCGGGACTGACGTAACGCGACGATCCGTCG
>JAUZEM010000038.1 GCA_030839005.1 Actinomycetota bacterium
AAGGAAGCCGACGAACATCGCGGTCCCACCGAGTGTCGGCGTGGGGCGCGTGTGGACGTGTCGCGCATCCGACGACGGCGTAACCACCGCGCCGAATCGGATCGCGATGATCCGGGCAAAAGGCGTCAGGAGCAACGTCGAGCCGAGCGCGACGGCGAGGACGACCGCGTAACCCTTCACCCTGTTACTCGCCCACTCGCAAAATCACGCGCCTTCGGGGTACGGGGTGAACTTGGAGCACAGACGGTTGGCCTGTTCGCGCACATCGGCGGCAGCAGCGTCGTCGTCGACGGCGCGTAGTACGTGCCCGATCAACGCGGCGATCTCGCGCATCTGGTCAGGCCCCATTCCGGCCGTCGTGCACGCCGCCGAGCCGAGCCGCAAGCCGCTCGTGACGAAGGGCTTCTCGGGATCGTTCGGGATGGCGTTCTTGTTGCACGTGATCCCGGCGCGGTCGAGCGCCTCCTGAGCGACCTTTCCCGTCACACCGAACGGACGGAGGTCGACGAGCATCAGGTGATTGTCGGTGCCGCCCGACACGATGCGGAACCCTTCCGCGGCCAATCCGGCCGCGAGCGCCTGGGCATTCTGGACGACATCGGCCGCATAACGGCGGAAGTCGGGCGCACGCGCCTCGCGGAACGCGACGGCCTTCGCCGCAATGACGTGCATCAAGGGACCACCCTGCAACCCGGGGAACACCGCCTTGTCGATCCCGGCTGCATAGTCGCTGCGGGACAGGATCGCGCCCGACCGCGGTCCGCGCAGGGTCTTGTGGGTCGTGAACGTAACGACGTCGGCCATCGGCACCGGCGACGGATGCGCGCCTCCGGCAACCAGACCCGCGATGTGGGCCGCGTCGACGAGGAGGAGCGCCCCCACGTCGTCGGCGATGGCCCGGAATGCTTCGAAGTCGATGATCCGCGGGTAAGCGGTGGCGCCGGCGATGATCATGCGCGGGCGCTCCCGCACGGCGAGGTCGCGGATCGCGTCGTAATCGAGCACCTCGGTCTCGTCATCGACGCCGTATGCGACGAAGTCGTACATCCGCCCGCTGAAGTTGACCGGCGAACCATGCGTGAGGTGGCCGCCCTGGTCGAGGCGCATGCCCATCACCTTGTCGCCGGGCTCGAGCAGGGCCATGTACGCGGCTTGGTTCGCGTTCGCACCGGAGTGCGGCTGCACGTTCGCGTGTTGCGCCCCGAAGAGCGCGCACGCGCGGTCCCGCGCGAGGTTCTCGGCCTCGTCGACGACGCGGTTGCCGCCGTAGTAGCGCTTCGCGGGGTAGCCCTCCGAATACTTGTTCGTGAGCACCGAACCCTGGGCCTCGAGCACCGCGCGCGACGTGAAGTTCTCGGATGCAATGAGCTGGATCGTCGTGTTCTGGCGTTCGAGCTCGCGCCGGATGATGTCGGCGATCTCTGGGTCGGTGCGCTCCAGAGGTGACGTCATCGATCGGCCTCCTCGGTCTCGATGGCGGCGATCTCCGCGATGCGGCGAGCGTGTCGACCGCCGTCGAACGGCGTCGACAGAAAAATGTGGGCGATCTCGTCTGCGAGCTCCGCGGCGACGATCCGGGCGCCGATCGACAACACGTTCGCGTCGTTGTGGGAACGGGCCATGCGGGCGGTGTACAGGTCGTTGCAGAGTGCGGCACGAACGCCGCGGACCTTGTTGGCCGAGATCTGCTCCCCCTGTCCGCTGCCGCCGAGGACGATGCCGACCTCGGCATCGCCGCGCGTCACGGCGCGGCCGACCGCCGCGCAATAGATCGGGTAGTCGACGGGATCCTCGGAGTGCGTCCCGAGATCGTCGACGTCATGACGCCACTCCTTCAGCACGCCGAGCAGGTGCTGCTTCAACGGGTAACCGGCGTGGTCACCACCGATCGCAATACGCACCCGGCGAGTGTATCCAGCACTCCACGTCGTCTCTGTGAGCCGAGGAGCGGCAGCGGAGCCGGGGAGCGACCAATAGTAATGGGAGGCTCAGCGTGATCCAGCAATTAGCGTGTCAGCGTGGACGACGAGGAGCTGCCGCGGATCACGCCCGCGCACCTGCGGCGGGGCGACGACATGTGCCGACGCCGGCTCGCGCGCGAGGTGCACAGCGGGAAGCGGAACGTGAACCAGACCGCCAACATGCGCTTCGCGGTGTCGAACCGCATCGAAGAAGACGCGCGCCTCGCGCAATCGGAGCTCGGACCGCCTCGAGCCGAAGCGTTCGTCGAACCCTACGAGCTCGAGCCGGAGCAGCGAGCGCTCTACCGCGCGGCGACACGCGGCTATCTCGATGCATTCGGTGATGCCACCGCGCAGATCGCCCGCCTCGACTTCCGCACCGCGCTCCCCGACCTGGGCGTGGAGTTGTCATCGAACCTCGGGCTCGCGGCCGAGCTCGCCGACGGCGGCCGGGAACTGCGCAAGGTCCTTGTCGGAGCGCAGCGATCGGCGCGCCTCGTCGATCCGGTCGAAACACGCGTTGCGCTCGTCCGCACCGAGGAGTGGGCACCAATACAGCTCGATATCGTCGTCGTAGACGTGATCGAACAACGTCGTGCGAAACACACGCCCGACCTCGAATCCGATCGTGCCGAAGCACGCGAATGGATCGGAGATCGAGTCGAACGTGTCCTCGAGCTCGCATCCGATCCGCGGCCGCGAGCCGGTCGCGACTGCCAGGGCTGCGCGTTCATCTCGGGCTGCGCGAAACATCCGGGCTGAGGCCGGCGATGCCCACGAAGCGTCTGCTCTCCGACATCATCTCGATTACTCCGAGCAACTACGACGACTTCACCCGATGCGCGCGACTGTTCTACTGCACCGCGCTACTCGGGCTGCCGGCCAGCGATCCGACCCCGTCGACCGACCAGGGTCTGCAGATGCACGACATGCTGCGCAAGATCCACGACGACGGCGAGTGTCACGACGCCGCCCACGTCGCTGACGTACTCGTCGCACATGGCTTCGACACGCCGGCGTTCCGCGAGATGGTGGCGCGCCATGCGAACCGTTGCCCGTCGCGAGCCGTCGAGAGCTCGGCGCACGAGGTCGACGTCGCCCGCTTCCATCGCTTCCCCACTCCGATGTTCATGGCGACCGCCCGCATCGACGCGGTATGGATCCATGACGGATACCTCGATGCGCGCGACTACAAGACCGGGCGGAAGTTCACCGACGCCGTCGCCGACATCCACTCGGCGCATGTGCAGGCGTACGCATTGGCGGCACACGCGCAAGCTCGCGGCCTTCGGCTTCGCTTGCGCTACGAGTACCTCCAGCCCGAGGTGGACGAGGATCCCGAGCCCTGGGAGCTCGACGACGAGACGCTGATCACGGTCGAAGAGGAGCTTCGCGCCGCGGTCGAACGCATGTGGGCACAAGACGAATGGCGGGGGGTCGCCGAGGTCGAAGTGTGCCGGACGTGCCGGTACCGGTCGATCTGCCGCGACAGTGCCGCGCCGGGCGAGGCCGCGTGGCCGGTCTTGAGCACCGATCCCGCCGGCCGCCACTCGTAACTCCGCGGGCCGACCGGTAGGGACGCCGCTGTCGACGACGGACGCGCGCCCCTGGCGCGCCGCGACGAGGGGGAGCAGTAGTCGTGGCGGAGGTCGATCGCCGCGCCCCGGTCATCGTGGGCGTCGGGCAGACGAACCAGCGCGTGTTGCCCGACCGGGCCAAGCCCCCGATCGATTTGCTGGCCGACGCCGCGCGCGCCGCCGACGCCGATACCCGCGCCCGCGTCTCCGTTCTGGCGCGCGCCGACGTCGTCGCTGTGGTCGCGATCGCCTCGTGGGGGTATCCCGACCCTGGCGCACTACTCGCGCGCAAGCTCGGCATCTCGCCCCGTACGACCGCGGTATCGACAGTCGGCGGCAACAGCCCACAGGTCCTGATCGACGAATTCGCGACGCGGGTGCAGCGCGGCGACTGCGACGTCGTGCTCGTCGGCGGCGCCGAGAGCATGTACACGCGCTGGCGGGCGCGGCGCGAGCCGCGCGTCGTGCTCGACTGGGAATCGGGCGCCGACCCGCCGTGCGAATTCGTCGTCGGCGACGACACTCCGGGATCGAGCGACTACGAGACGGCGCACCACCCCATCGCGCCGACCACGGTTTATCCCCTGTTCGAGACCGCGCTGCGGGCCAAGCTCGATCACAGCATCGAGGAGCACCAGCGGTACACGAGCGAGCTTTGGTCGCGGTTCGCCGCGGTCGCGGCGCACAACCCCCACGCGTGGTCGCGCGTCGCCTTTTCGCCCGAGGACATCCGAACGATCTCCGCCGACAATCGCACGGTGTGTTTTCCCTATCTCAAGCGAATGTGCGCGAACATCGATGTCGACCAGGGCGCGGCGTTGCTGTTGTGCTCCTACGAGGCGGCGCGTGACGCCGGCGTCTCGTCCGATCGAATGGTGTTCCTGCACGGAGCCGCCGAGGCCCACGACCACTGGTTCGTCACCGAACGC
>JAUZEM010000201.1 GCA_030839005.1 Actinomycetota bacterium
CTACGCATCGGTTTCCGGCGGCGACTACCCCTCCGGTACGCCCGCCCTGGCCGCGATGATCCGGTTGCGGATGCGGTAACACCCCAGGCAGGCGGCCGAGTTCCTCACCGCTCTCGTCCACATAACGCGCGATGTCACAAAACGATTTGCGCTGGCGAAATGTCGATTGTCGCACCCATCCGGCGCGCGGCCACACGTTGTCAGCAGGTCGCCGCTGCGGTTTGGAGCGCGGTCCATTCCTCGGGCGCCGCGGTGAGGTGCCATCTCGACTTGATGCGATCCCAGGCGAGCGCATATCGACACCATGAGCGCCGATCCGGCGGTCGCCACTCTTCGGGCCCGTCCCGACGCGCAACGAGTCCCTCGCGCCAAACCGTGTCCGCTAACTCGGGTGCGGGACGGAAGTCGATGGGAATATCGGGCAGTGGACGCTGCCCAAGTTCCGGGGGTCAACGCAAGGCGACATCGACGGCGGCGGCTCGGGCGTCACTGTCACTGGGATGTCGAGTTCGCCGACGACCGCGTCGCGCCCGCGTTCCTTCGCGACGACGTGGACGGTGGTTTTTCCCACTCCGACAGCATGGAACCCGGAATGCTCGCCCCGCGCGCAGCGTGCCGTCTCGGAATCCACGAGGCCATGGCAATCGATGTAAACCGTCACGATCTTCGGATTCGCCGACGACCATGTCATCGTGTACCGAGTGGGGTCGGCCACGACGACGCAGGAGGCGCGGTCGAGGAGCCGGACGTCGCCCGCGTCTCCATACATCGTCTTGACCTGCGTTTTGACTGTCTTCAACCGGGACGCGATCGCATACCTACCCTTGCCTCCTGCGCAATCCCAGCTTTCGGGTGTCTGCGCGACGGGCGCCTTCACCTCGACGCGGTGACTACCGCCGCTGACGTTCAACAAGCCCACGACTAATGCAGCCGCCGCTGCAAGTGCCACGGTGCCGACGAGCATCGTCCGTGTTCGGCGGCGCGACGGCGGACGGTGCCCCGGGCGGGGCGTTTCTTCTACGAGTGCCGCGGGCATCCCCGAGGTGACGGCGCGACGCGCCACCGCATCGAACGTTCGCCGAAGCCGGGTTTCGACTGTCGCATCATCGATCATGAAAGCTCCTCGCGCAGCCGGACGAGCGCACGGTGGTGTGCCGATTTCACGGTCCCGATCCGACAACCCAGAATGCGTGCGACCTCCGCCTCTGGCAGGTCGGCGTAGTACCGCAGCGCGAGTACCGCGCGCTGACGGAAGGGCAACCGGCATACCACCTTCCACGTCTCGTCGATCTCGGGCACACCGATGTCGGGAAGTGGCTCGGGCTTAGTGCGGCGTTCAAGCGCGAGGCGACGCACCTCGCTCCGACACAAATTGGTGACGATCGTCCGTAGATAGGCAACTGGATTGTCGACGGATGACCAGCGTTGATGCAGCCGGGCGAAGGCCTCCTGGGTCACCTCTTCGGCGATCTCGTTCGATCCGGCGATCACAAAAGCGAGCCGCACCATTCCGTCGCGCTGAGCGACGTACACGGACGCGAAGTCGACGCGGACTGAGGAACCGACATCCTCGACCGCAATCCGGCGCACGTTCACAGGACTCACGGCCTCGTCGAAAGGTTCCCCGACCGCCAATTCAACCCGGCGACCCAGCCGTCCACCGTCCGCGCACGACCGCTGAGTTTGGCCTGTTGTTCCGGACGGGTTGGGCGTGTTGATCATGCCGCGTGGGTGGTCTCGTAGTCGATGGGGCTGAGCATCCCAATGGACGAGTGCTGTCGTTGCGGGTTGTAGAAGCACCCGATCCATTCGAAGATCGCGGAGGCGAGCTGTTCGCGTGTCGACCATCTTGGCTGGCGGTCGAGGAGCTCGAGCTGCAAGGTGGCGAAGAAGCTCTCCGCGACCGCGTTGTCGAACGCGTCACCGATGCTGCCCATCGATCCCAGCAATCCTGCGGCGCGCAGCCGCCGGCCGAAGGCCCAGCTGGTGTATTGGCTGCCGTGATCGGAATGCACGATCGTGCCGTCGGGCCCGTTGCGTCGCCGGATCGAAATCTGCAGGGCGTCGACGACGAGTTCCGCGCGGATGTGATCGGCGATCGACCATCCGATCACGCGTCTGCTCCAGGCGTCGAGCACGACCGCGAGATACACCTTGCCGCCATCCGTCGGATGTTCGGTGATATCGCTCACCCCGAGCGGTCGGGTTCTTCGAAGGCGAAGGTTGAGTGAAGGCGTCCTGCTCTTGTGCGTCGTCGCCTGATCGGCCGTCGCAGAGGTGCGTCTCGTCGACGCCTTCGCGCCACTCGTGCGGATCGTGCTCGTATTCAAGTCCGCAGCGTTCGAGGGTCACGACGTTCTCTTCCCGTTCACGAGGCGCGCCATGCCTTGAAGCGGTGCTGCGTCCTCCAGGGCGCTTCTCGGAGCGCCTGGGCGGGCGATCGTATGAGTCATGCCACACGCCGCGACAAAGGGGCTTGTTGACCGCGCGCTTCGCGGTCGTCCATACTCGGATACCTCGAAACCGGGGCGCGGACTTGGTTTCGTTGGTACTTCTTCGAGGCGGAATAGGGATTGTGGCTGTAATCGCGTGCCAGCACTGCGGGCAACCGGTCAACGCCATCGAGCCAGCGAACGTGCGGACGGGACACGTCTCGTCGAGCGGAATGCCGCGCGAGTGGGTCATGTATGAAGGCGGCGAGGAACTACACCGCTGCCAATCGCCCGACGTCTCGGCCGCCCCCGGTGTTGACGAATGGCCGGTCGCCGGGTGAGCCGTTGGGCTCGGGTTGCTGAAACTACCGACGATGGCGGCGCCGGGCGTGCGCGACTCGCGACACGGTCCCGGCGCGGGGGAGAGTGGGGCTCTTCGGGCGCCGGGACCGTGGGCACCAGCTCACCTGGAAGGCAATTCCGGAGGCGGTGAGTCAGCAATTGCGACCGTACCCACCGGCCGACGCGACGATGCCCCCACGGTTTCCCGCCCTGGGAGGCATCGTCATGCTCTCGGGACTTTCGCCTACTTCCCCTGACGAAGGCGCAATCCCACGCGGAGCCCTAGCCGGGTTCGTTTCGCGAAGGCAAGTTTGGTTATTACCCAACGCGATGGCGGCGCGAGGCGTGTGCGACGCGCCATTCGGCCGTCTTCACCTTGAGCCAGTCGCCCGAACGTTGGCCGGGTCGGTCGGGCGAGTCCGTTCGTTTCGCGACGATGCGCTTGTGCGATCCGGTCACCCATCCCCGTTTCGCGGCGTTCGTGAGGGTCCCGCCGCTCCGTAGGCGCGCAGGTCGATCGGCGGAGTGGTTTCGAGGTCGAGCGTGTTGTCGGCGAGCGCGAGCGCGGGCGCGTGTTCGTGTCGGCTGCTGGCTTGGCAACGGGGCGAGTCGGTGTGATCCGGCTCGAGTGTGATCTGATCTTGGCTGTGTCGCTTGTTGCGATACATGGCGTTGTCGGCGCGGCCGAGGAGAGTCTCGACGCGGTCGTCGTTATCGGTGTTGAGGGCGACGCCGATGCTGGCGCTCAGTGTGATGTCATGTGCTTCGAGTGTGACGGGCGTCGAAAGCTCGGCGCGGATGCGTTCGCTGATCCGTGCCGCGTCGCCGGGGTCGGCGAGATCCTCGAGCACGATGACGAACTCGTCGCCTCCGATGCGCGCCACGGTGTCGCTGTCGCGCATCAGGGATTCGAGCCGGCGGGCGACGGTTTGTAAGGCGAGGTCTCCCACGGCGTGACCGTACGCGTCGTTGATCTCTTTGAAGTGATCGAGGTCGCAGAACAACACGCCGACGAGCGATCCCTGACGGCGCGCACGACTGAGCGCATGCTCCAGCCGGTCGACCAGCAACTGGCGATTCGCCAGCCCCGTGAGGGGATCGTGCAGGGCGCGATGCTCGGTTTCTCGTTCGGCGGCTTTGCGTTGGGTGACGTCGACGGCAACCGCAAGCCAACCCCGATCCGGTGCGAGACTGACGCCCGCAGCGAGCAGGTACGCGGTGGATCCATCGGACCGCCTGACCTCGAACTCCCGCGCCGCTCCATTTCCGAAGTCAACGGGATCGGCCGCGTCACTGACAATCACGTCGTCCCACGGAATGCCGGCGGCAAGTTCCTTCCGTCGGACGCCGAGCATGTCGAGCATCATTGCGTTGGCATCGAGAATGCTTCGATGTTCGCCGTAGCAGACGCCGAACACGTTCGCGGCGAAGATCCGCCGGAACCGCTCTGCGGTGTTGCGTTCCCGTTCCTGGGCGAGATGCCGTTCGTGCACATCCGCGAAGGCCGCGACCCACTCGACCACGCGTCCCAACGCATCGCGCCTCGGCGCGACCCGGCCCTCGCAATGGCGGTACTCACCGCCGCGGTGCAAGAGACGACCCGCCAGTGAGAATGGCTCGGCGACGGCTGCGCCTTGGACCCACTGGCCTTCGAACGCAGTCCGGTCGTGGGGATGCACCGCGTCGAACCACCCGCGACCGCCCGCGGTGCTGTCGTCTTGTCCCGTGAACGCCGCCCACGACGATTGGGGGCGCACGACCTCGCCGTCCGCGTTCGTGACGACCACGAACTCGCTGAGCGCATCAACGAGCGCGTGATAGCGCGCCTCGCTCGCAGCCAACTCCGCCCGTGTCGCCGCCTGGTCCGTATAGTCGAATCCGAACTTCGACGCGCCAATCAGTCGCCCGGACGCATCCAGCACCGGCGACACCTGCAAACACACGCAAACGTCGTTGCCGGTCTTCGTGCGTCGAACCGTCTCGATCGGCAACACCTCATCGCCGCGCCGAAGCGTCGCGATCATCGCCGCCAACTCGTCACGCCGGTCCGCGGGAACGATGAGATCAATCGACCGTCCAACCGCCTCAATCCGACGCCAACCGAACAATCGCTCCGCCGCACGATTCCAATGCACGATCGTGCCCTCGAGGTCGATTGCCACCATCGAAAAGAACCCCGAATCGACAATCGCCGCCATCAAGGCCGCTTCAGTCACCACAGGGGAGGTCGGGACCGCCAGAACATTCCCATCGTCAGTAGGACTAGGCATGGAGCTCACCTCGCTCACCCCGCCCGGGCCGTTACTGCAAGGCCCACATCGGACGTATTCCGCCAACGGCCAGCAAAACCCGACAATCCGTCCGCACACCGTCGGCCGAACACCGTCTCGGTGGACGATCAGCGCACCCGGACACGCCGCCATCGGGCGATGCGAAGAACGGCGGGAACGCAATTGGAACGCGGCACGGCAAGAGTGCACCTAGAGGGCTCGACCGCAGGAGCGCCGAGCCCTCGGGAGGGTGCCCTTCGGGGCTGTAACCCACCGCTCCGGGCACCTCTCCTGCGCCAGCGCCACCGCGCCCTCGGGAGTGCCCGGCCAGGTCGCCAGGCCCGAAGAAGCCCGTTATCCACAGCCATCTCAACGATGCGCGAATATCGGGGGGCGCGGTCGCGGAACCGTGACTTGCCCGTCACCCACAAACCAGCGTCCAGGGCTTGTGTTCGCTTTGCGCTTGGGATGTGCTTCGTGCGCGACCCACGCGGCCCAACATTCGTTGCTTCTCCTCGGTCGCGCGCTCGGCCAAGAGGGTCAAGAGGGTCCGCCCCAATGTCCGGGCAACCCCCGCAGGCCCGGCAGGTGGGCGCCGAGGACTAGTGCACGCCTCAGTAGTTGCAGCCGTCGAACCAGTCGGTGCACGCGATGGGGTCGCCCTCATGTTGCATTTCGCGACCACGACAGCCGTCGTCGTCGTCGTTCGTGCAGCCCGCAGGCGTGCCGCCTCGGTGAACGACCAGCGCACCCGGACGCGTCCACGAGTGGCGCCACGCGATCGTCGATAAGACGCGATGCGCGGCGACGGAGTGGCATCGCCGACGGCCGGGAGCACAAAGGAACGCGCACCAACGCCCGGCGCGCGTAGATGGTTCGGTGTGTCGCATGCGCCGTGCTCGCGGAGGGGCGCCCTCGGGGGGTCCAAAACTCCGGGGGCGCTTCTCCGCGTCTGCTCGCAGGATACGCGAACGCGAGAGGGTCGCTAACCGCTCGGTGATGAGACGCGATGCGCGGTGGCCGTATCGAGAAACCGAATGGCGGGAACAACAACGGGCACGCCCACCGGAAACGGCGTGCGTGGAGGGCTCGGTGGCCCGCGGGCGCCGGGCCTTTCCGAGGGGCGCCCTCGGGGTTCCCCGCGACTCCGGGGGCGCTTCTCCGCGTCGGCGACGCCTCTCGTCGTTCTCCGCGGGCGACCCCCCGGACGGTAACTACCGACGATGCCGGCGCGCGGCGTGCGCGACACGCCACTCGGCCGTCTTCACTTTGAGCCAGTCGCCCGACCGTTGGCCGCGTCGCGGAAGGATGCCGGCCACAGCTTCGGGCGCGTCACACGTCTGACTCCACCCTCGCTCGAGCGCCCGACGGGCCTCCCGCAGATGAAGCAACGACCGGCGTCGACGGCCTCGTCGTGGTGCCTAGGTTCTGACGATCGAGTGTCGCCAGCGGCACCGTGCTGGCCTGCAGGCGGGATCGACCGGGCGCCGAAAGCACGATGTTACAAAACGATTTGCGCTACCGATCGACCCCGGATCGTTCGCACAGTCCGCGATTTGTCGTGCGGCGCTTAGCCGGCGATCGGCGACGCCCGCGACTCGGGATTAGGGGATAGACGTCTCTCGACTGGGCGCCACAGACCGCGATCAGGGTCGGGCATGCCAGCATCGTCCAACTTCTTCACACCGGTGCCGTCGACTCAACCGTCGACCCGTGCGTCCGTCGCCTACGAAGCGACTTCCTCGCCGCCCGAACCCGCCCATTAGGAGCAACGAGGGCCTTGCTTGGACAGGGCGGACGTCTGCGGCGTGGGGCAGTGAGCGCAGCCGGTGTTGTCGGCTTTTTGTTTTCGATCTTCGGCGCGTTTCTCTCAAGTTGGGTCGTTATTTGCCGATATCTCGTCCCACCTCGGAGAGAAATCCGGGTCGGACGAAGCGATGAACCTCCGGCGTGATCTGGTCGCCTTGCCGGGTGGGGAGCGAGTGGCGAAACCGCCGTCCCGTGGATCAGTTGGACCCCAGGAGCTTCGCCATGGCCACCCGTTCATCGTTGATCGAGACGCGACCGCCGCACGTCGGGATTCGTCGTTCCGTACGCCGAGGTGGGTACTTCCCGGCGGTGTTGGTGGTCGTCCTCGCCTCGCTGGGCGCAGCGACCGCGCCGAACGCGTCGGCGTTTGGTTCGGTGTTGCCGTGCACGAGCCGTGACTCGAGCGCGGTGTTCTCGCGGTGGCTTGATCCTGCGCAGTATTTCTTGGCGTCAAATGGCGGGTTCGAACAGGGGGCGCAGGACTGGAGTCTGAGCGCGGGTGCCGCGGTCGTGTCGGGTAACGAGTCGTACCAGGTGGGCGGTCCTTCGGATTCACACAGTTTGGTGCTCGACGCGGGCGCGTCTGTCGAGTCGCGCACCGCGTGCGTGACGATGGGTGAACCGACGGTGCGGTTGTTCGTCAAGGCTCCCAGCGTGCTTGGCGCGGTGTTGCGTGTCGACGCGACGGTGCAAAATCCGACGACGGGTGTGCCGTTGACCACGACCTACCTGGTGGTCGGTGGCCTGGCGCCGGCCGGGTGGGCGCCGACGCCCGAGATCCTAATCCCGAACCTGGTCGGCGGGGTCCTTCCTGAGAATCTGACGTTGCGGATCACCGCGCAGGGCACGCCGGCGACGTGGGCCGCCGACGACATCTACGTCGACCCGTTCAAGTCCCACTGACCAACGATGCTGTCGCAGGAGGAGATCTCGATCTCGTCGGTGCCGCTCGCCCGACCAGATGGCCGGCGTTCCCTGACGAACGCCTACGACACG
>JAUZEM010000103.1 GCA_030839005.1 Actinomycetota bacterium
CGAAGTCACTCGGCAACCTCGTGTTCGTCGACGAGCTCTTGAAGACCGCCGATCCGCGCGCGATCCGGCTCGCGCTCATGCGGCACCACTAACGCCCCGGCTTCGCGTGGTTCCACACCGATATCGAATAGGGGTCCGCCCTGCTGCGGCGCTTGCTGGCCGCGGCCGCGCTGCCCTCCGGTCCTGACCCGCGCCTCTTCGCACGACGCGTACGCGACGCGATCGACGACGATCTCGACTCGCCGCGTGCGCTCGAAGCGCTCGACGACCTTGCGAGCGCGGTCCTGTCGGGCGGCGACGATCCGAATGCACGCATCGTGCTGTGTGAGCTCGGGCAGCTCCTCGGCGTCGACCTCGAGCGACCGATCTCCAACGGGACGGGCTGATCTCGCGGTCGCCCGGCGCGTCCGTCAAAAGCGCGCGGAAGCGAAACCCGGCGTTGGTAGCCTCGATCTGTTCTGCATCTCGCGGATACCGAAGCCGACGATAGAGACAGCATGAGCCAGCAGATCACGGTCGAGCTCCCGGACGGAACGAGTCGGGAATACGTGTCGGGAACGACGCCGGCCGAAGTCGCGGCATCGATCGGCACGCGGCTCGCGCAGGCCGCGGTCGCGGCCAAGGCCGACGGCGAGTGGATCGACCTGGCGCGACCGCTCGATCACGACGTCGCGCTCCAGATCGTCGTGCCCGCATCCGACGAGGGTCGCGAGGTCCTGCGACACTCGACCGCGCACGTGATGGCGGAAGCGGTCACGCGGTTGTTCCCGGGGGCGAAGGTCGCAATCGGTCCGGCGATCGCCGACGGCTTCTACTACGACTTCGACCTCCCCGACGGCCGGACGTTCAGCGACGACGACCTCGCGCGCATCGAAGACGAGATGCGCGCGATCGTGAAGGCCGACCAACGTTTCGAGCGTTCCGAGCTCACCTACGACGACGCCCTTGCCCTGTTCGCCGACCAGCCGTACAAGCGGGAGATCATCGAGAAGGTGCGTAGCGGTGCGGCCGACGCCGAGGACGCGGGCGAGGCCGGGGGTGACGGCGCCGCGGTGTCGGTGTATCGCAACGTCGTCGATGGCGATGTCGCCTTCGTCGACCTTTGTCGAGGTCCGCACGTGCCGTCGACCGGGAAGCTCGGTGCGTTCAAGCTTCTGAAGGTCGCGGGCGCGTACTGGCGCGGCAACGAGAAAGGCCCGATGCTGCAACGCATCTACGGCACCGCGTGGGAGTCGAAGGCTGCGCTCGCCGAACATCTGCACCGGCTGGAGGAAGCCGAGCGACGCGACCATCGCAGGCTCGGCGTCGAGCTCGACCTTTTCTCGTTCCCCGAAGAGATCGGCTCGGGGCTCGCGGTGTTCCATCCGAAGGGTGCGCTCGTGCGGCGCATCATGGAGGAGTACTCGCGCCAACGGCACGAGGCGTCGGACTACCAATTCGTGAACTCGCCGCACATCACGAAGGAAGGGCTGTTCCAGACATCGGGCCATCTCGACTGGTTCGCCGACAGCATGTTCCCACCCATGCACCTGGACGAGGGTGGCCAGGACGGCGCCGGCACCACCTACTACCTGAAGCCGATGAACTGCCCGTTCCACATCTTGATCTTCAAGCACCGCACGCGTTCGTACCGCGAGCTGCCGCAGCGCTTCTTCGAGTTCGGCACGGTGTACCGCTACGAGAAATCGGGCGTCGTGCACGGCCTCACGCGAGTGCGCGGTCTCACCCAGGACGACGCGCACATCTTCTGCACGAAGGAGCAGATGGCCGGCGAGCTCTCGTCGCTGCTCGACTTCGTGCTCGACGTGCTGCGCGACTACGGCCTCGACGACTTCTACCTCGAGCTCTCGACCAAGCCGCCCGGCAAGGCGGCGGGGACCGACGAGGAGTGGGACGAAGCCACCGAGGCCTTGCGCGACGCCGCGCAGGGCAAAGGGCTCGCGCTCGTGCTCGACGTTGGCGGCGGCGCGTTCTACGGACCGAAGATCAGCGTGCAGGCCAAGGACGCGATCGGCCGCACTTGGCAGATGTCGACGATCCAGCTCGATTTCCAGATGCCGCAACGCTTCGACATGCAGTACGTGGGCGCCGACAACGAACGCCACCGACCCGTGATGATCCATCGCGCCCTCTTCGGTTCGGTCGAGCGCTTTTTCGCCGTGCTCGTCGAGCACTACGCGGGCGCGTTCCCGGCGTGGCTCGCGCCCGTGCAGGTGACGGTGTTGCCGGTCAGCGATCGCCACGATCCGTACGGCTTCCGCATCGTCGACCGCCTCGTTGCCGAGGGCTTTCGGGCGGAGATGGTCGACGGCTCGTCGGGTCAGCTCGGCTCGCGTATCCGGCGGGCCAAGACCGAGAAGGTCCCGTACATCCTCGTCGTGGGCGACTCCGACGTCGACAACGGAACCGTCGGCGTGAACGCGCGGGGGAGCAATGATCCCGAACGCGACGTGCACGTCGACGCGTTCGTGGAACGGCTCGCGGCCGAAGTGCTCGAGCACCGGTAGCGCGGGGTGAGTCTCGATCGGTTGTGGGCCGACTGGCGGTCGGCCTACGTGTCCGGGAGCGATTCCGAACGCGGCGATGGTGGCTGCGTCATGTGCGATCTCGTCAACGCGACCGACGACGCCGACGCGCTCGTGCTCGAGCGCACCTCGGAGACGATCACGGTGATGAACCTGTATCCGTACGGATCAGGGCACCTGATGGTCGCGCCCGTCCGCCACGCGGCCGCGTTCGACCACCTCTCCGACGCGGAGAACATCGCGATCGCACGGGCCCAGGTGCGGGCGTTGCGCGCGATCCGTGCCGCGTACGAGCCCGACGGCCTGAACGTCGGCGCCAACCTCGGTCGGGCCGCGGGCGCGGGGATTCCCGGCCACCTCCACGTCCACGTGCTGCCGCGCTGGAGCGGCGATACCAACTTCATGACGTCGGTGGCCGAAGCGCGCGTGCTCCCGGAGAGTCTGCGCACCGGATACGACAAGCTGAAATCCGTGTGGCCCGGGTAACGTCCCGCGACGTGACCGACGACGAGCCCGGCGGCGACGAGCTACCCGAAGATCTCGACGTCACCGCGTACGTCGGCCCGTACGTCTTTCCCGACATCAAGCGGCGCCGCATCGCGGGCGCGATCTACGCGGTGGTCGGCGCGAGCGCCGGCTGGGCAGCGCTCGCGAGCGACAATCGCGGCCTCCTGTTCGGTGCGATCCTCCTCGTGCTCATCGCGGCCTACCACTTCGTCGCCGGTTGGCCGTTGCGGATCGACCAGACCGAAGCGCTTGCGGTCGCGAGCCGCACGGTCGGCTTCCCGGTCGGGCACGCGTCGGCGCAGCTCTCGTGGCGGGGTCTGCGCTCGCGTCCGGCGTGGCGCATCCTCGTGTACAGCGCGGACGAACCCCCAAGTGTGCGAGGTCTGGTGGAGCTCGACGCCGTCGACGGTCACGTTCTCGGCGAGTACACGGAGCACAATCCGGAGGACTGGACGCACTACCCCCGTTAGGGTTCCCCGCCGGATCGGGACGCGGGAATCCCACGCGCTGAGCAAACTCGAGTGTCGGCTCGCGCACATACGCGACGTGGCGCCGCGCACGGAAGTGATCTCCATGCTCCTTCACGATCGATGAGACCGGAGCACCGGCTACTCGAACCTGGAGCACATCATGCGATTCCCCAAGCACATCACCGTTCTGAGCATCGGGCTGGTCGGACTTCTCACGGTCCCGGCGCTCACCCTGACGCATCCTTCCGCCCGCGGGCGTACGACTGCCGGTGGCGCAGAGAAGACCGTTTCGGACGGGGTTCGTCCCACGGCCTCGGGACAGGACAACCGGTCGGACCCCGCGGCCCACGGCGCCCCAACCGGGCGACCGGACCGGTCACGTCACGACGCGCTGGACCCGAAGGCCGCCGACAAGGGCGCAGGGCCCGAGGCGCGCCGCACACCGACGCTTCCGTCCCGGCGGCCGCTCGCGGAGCGGTTCGGCGAAAACGAAGAGGCCGAGGGTGCTGCGTCGAGCGCGAGCATGGCGAGCTACATCAAATACTCCCCCGGATGGACCCAGACCTCGCCGAAGATCTACGTGCTCTTCTGGGGTGACTGGACCGCGACGGGCGACCCGTACAGCGTGGCCAACTACCTGACGCGCTTCTACCAGGGCGTCGGCGGCAGCGGCTGGAACAACATTCAGACCCAGTACGGCTACAACTGCGGGAGCGGAGCGATCGGATGCGCCAACGGTGTTCGCATCCAGAACAACACGAATCAGTTCAAGGGCTACGCGTACGACAACAGCTACCTACCCGCGCGGCCCACGATCGCCCAGATGGAGGCAGAAGCCCAGAAAGCTGCCAACTACTGGGGTGACCGGTCCGTGAACGCGCAGTACGTGATCGCCCTGTCCAAGGGTCACCGGGACCAGAAGAGCATCGACCGGGGCTGGTGCGCTTGGCACAACTACACGTGGTCGTCGGGCTCCCCGATCTCGTTCACGAGCATGCCGTACCTTCCCGACATGGGGACCACGTGCGGTGCCAACAAGGTGAACGCCGGCGCGGCCGGTCTGCTCGACGGGGTGAGCATCCTCGCCGG
Organism: Actinomycetota bacterium; assembly: GCA_030839005.1. Classification (GTDB taxonomy): domain Bacteria; phylum Actinomycetota; class Acidimicrobiia; order IMCC26256; family PALSA-610; genus PALSA-610. The sequence goes on from JAUZEM010000103.1 coordinate 4,592, forward strand.
TCACGAGTACGCAGAGTCGGAAACAGACCCGTTCATGAACACGTGGATGGACCCGGACCTCAACGAAAACTCGGACAAGTGCCTGCAGTGGCAGTACTCGGGATACTTCCGGAACGCGGCCTTCACCTCGGGAACATTCGCGGTGCAGCCGAACTGGAGCAACTATCACCTCCAGACCACGGGGAACGGCTGCCAGTTCTGGGGCTGACCTCCTGCCCCAACCGACGCGGGCCCGGCGACGCGATCGCCGGGCCCGCTCGCGTGGTCATGAGGTCCGAGGAGCCAGCCCCCCGCTCGAGGCACACCGCGAACCACTGCCGCGAACCACTTGTACACGGCACGGACGCGTCTCCCACTCGCCGTGGCGCAGTCGCCCGCGGAAACGTATTCTTCGCGCCGCTGCAGGGGGGAGGCCATCATGGTGGGAAGAGACTTTCGTGCGCGGCGTCGCACAAGGATCCGGCGTGCGGCGCTGCTGGTGGCATTGCTCGCAATCGTCGTCGGGTTGTCACCGACTGCCTCGTCGGCCGCGACGCCGGCATCGGTCGCGGTCTTCGGACCGAACGTGATGGTCCGCATGGGCGACACGGGTCTGCCGGGTTTCGTGTCCGTCGGTTCGACCGGGCTCACGAAGTCGCTGACGGTAGCGCGCAACGAGTTCGAGTCGTTCCAGATCGCGGTCAAGGGCGGGTCGGCCTTGGCGACGGTCAACAACGTCGTGGTCAACGGCGCCGGCCTCACCGGACCTAACAGCAACACGATTGCCGCGGGCAACGTCTGGATCGCTCGCGCCGACGACTATCTCACAACGACGCCTTCGGACAGCGAGATCTACAGCACGAGCCCGTGCTCGAGCTCCCTGAACTGTCGCATCCCCGACCGGCTCGTCCCGAAAAAGGATCCAATCCTCGGAGTGACCCGCAACGCGTTCCCGTTCGACGTCGGCGCCAACCAGGTGCGCGTCGTCTGGATCGACGTCTTCGTCCCGACGACGCAAGCGCCGGGAACATATTCGGGCAGCCTCAACGTGACGGTCGGATCCACGACGACGGCGGTGAGCCTCGCGGTAAACGTGTTGCGGCTTCGCTTGCCGTCGACGTCGAGTCTCGCCGGGGCGTACGGGAAGCTCTCGACCACTGCGATTTGCGGTGCGTCGGGAGCCCACGGCAACTGCATGCAGATACCCAACTCGAGTCCACCGAACAATCAGGACGGAGGTGCGTTCAAGCTGTACGACCGCTACGCCCGCGCCGCCCTCAACGACCGCGTCTCGGTTTACCTTCCGAGTAAATCCGACCAGTTCCAGTTCGGGAACGCACAGACGGGCTACAACGTGTTCGCGCGACCCCTCCTGAAGGGCACCGCGCCTACGTGCTCTCTCGCCGACGCCGCACCGCGCACCACGAACTGCGTGTGGCTTCCCGGTGCGCAGCTCACCGGCATGGTCATCGACGATAACAGCGCGGCTGAGGCGGGGGCATGGAAGCAGCGCGCCGTGCAGGACGGCTTCGTGTCGCGCACGTACTTCGTGTGCGACGAGGTCGGCGGCGGAACCTACCCGGCGTTTCCCCAGGCCTCCGACAACTGGCAG
>JAUZEM010000203.1 GCA_030839005.1 Actinomycetota bacterium
GCTCGCTAAGAGGCTGTAGCCGCCGGCGTTACACGCACAGTCCAGGAACCGCTTGCCCTCGAGGCCATTCGGATAGAGCCATTCGAGGAGCGGTCGAAGCTCCGCGGGATTGATCAAAGGGATGGAGTGATCGTCGCTGTGCGGCGAACGGTCGTTTCCGTCGACAGTCCGGAGGTCGCGAGTGAGGGCGACGTTCATGTGCCACGGAGCCAGAGCCCGAACTTGCTCGAGAAGTTCCTCCGTCACAGCTCGATACCTCCGCGCGTGCCGGAACAACGCTCCCGACCGAGACGTGACGATACTCCCAGTGCTCGAAAAGGTCGCGAGCGAGGTTGCGAGCCCCGACGAACCCCATGTGGCGGTCGATCTCGGTCAGGCGGCGTTCGACGTGCGACCCGCGAACCGCTCCACGCCTGGTCAGAATGGCTCCGGGGGAGAGGCTCGAACTCTCAACCTACGGATTAACAGTCCGCCGCTCTGCCAATTGAGCTACCCCGGAATGGCGCCTGAGGATAGCAGCGCCCACAAGTTCGCTATGACTCTTCGAGGTAGTCGCGTAGGCGTTGCGAACGCGTCGGATGACGCAACTTCGCGAGTGTCTTCGACTCGATCTGACGGATGCGTTCGCGCGTCACACCGAATTCTTTTCCGACCTCTTCGAGCGTGCGGATCTGACCGTCGTCGAGACCGAATCGCAGCCGCACGACGGCGCGCTCACGATCGTTCAACTCTTGCAGCGCCTCTTCGATCGCTTCACTGAGCAGCGCGCGCGCCGCGGCCGTGGCCGGCGCGATCACATTGGGATCTTCGACGAAGTCGCCGAGAAGGCTGTCGTCCTCCTCGCCCACCGGTGTCTCGAGCGACACAGGCTCCTGCGCGATGCGCTGGATCTCGCGCACCTTGTCGGGTGTCAGCTCGACCTTGGTCGCGATCTCCTCGACCGTCGGTTCGCGTCCGAGCTCCTGCAGCATCTGGCGGGAGATGCGCAGCACCTTGTTCATCGTCTCGACCATGTGCACCGGGATGCGAATGGTGCGAGCCTGGTCGGCGATGGCGCGCGTGATCGCCTGGCGGATCCACCACGTCGCGTACGTCGAGAATTTGAAGCCCTTCGTGTAATCGAATTTCTCGACCGCACGGATCAGGCCGAGATTGCCTTCCTGGATGAGGTCGAGGAGCGCCATCCCGCGACCGACGTAGCGCTTCGCGATCGACACGACGAGCCGGAGGTTCGCCTCGGTCAGCTGGCGCCGGGCGAGCTCGCCGTCGCGCTTCACCGCGTGCAGGCTCGACCGCTGGTTCTCGCTGATCTCTACGGGTTCGCCGTCGGCGTCGAGTCCGCCGAGCTTCTCGCGCGCATCGAGCCCCGCCTCGATCCGCTTGGCCAGCGTGACCTCTTGCTCGGCGGTGAGGAGCGGGACCTTGCCGATCTCCTTGAGGTACATCCGGACCGGGTCGAAGCTCCCGCTCTCGGTATGGGTCGGACGTGCCGCGGCCCGCACCGCGGCGAGCTCCGGATCGGCTTCCTCGAACGGCGCGCGGCGCGATCCCCCACCGGGGCGCGGCGCGGCACTCGGTCGGTGCTCGACCCGCCGCGGCGCGGGCGCGCGCTCGGGCGGCGCGCTCTGCGCGCCTCGGCGTGCGTCTTCGAGCTTGAGCTCTTCCGCGATCTCGTCGAGCACTTTGATGCCGCGCGACTCGAACATGTCCCACAGATCGCGCAACTCGTCGGCGTCCGGCTCGAGATCGGGGAACGCGGCGAAGATCTCGCCGGTGGTGATGAAACCGCGCTCGCGCACTTGTGCGAGCACGTCATCGACCGGCGACGACGCGTTGTCCGACGGTGACGACTCTTCCGACGGCGGTGCGTTCACCGAGGGTGCGGGTCCGTCGTCGACGGACGCGGCGGTTTCAGGCTCCGGCGTCTGCGTCATCGGTGATCCACGTTACCAATTGCTCGGCCATGACTTCTGCCGCGTCCCAGTGCTCCGATGCACGGGCGTTGGTGAGCACGTCGAGCTTGGCCTTGAATTCCGAGGTACGCGGGTCGTCACGCCTCAGCATCGACGTCAGGAGTCGTTGACTTGACGCCTCGACCAAGTTGACCACCACACGCGTCGCGAGCTCCTCGGTCGGACCGCGATCGTCGAGGTCCTCGACCGCGAGCCGCTGCAACAGGGCCGCGACCTCGGGTGACGCGCGTTCGAGGCACTCGTGCCACGGCAACTCGGTGAGCCCGGCGAACGCAGTCCGCGCGAGTGGATCAACGAAAAGCGCCACGTCGAGACGTCCACTCATCATCTCGGGGCCGTGCACCGCCCATCGCAGCGCGTCGAGCTCGCGACGATCGACCGGCTGGTCGACGGGACGCGGTGCCGGCTCGGACGCGGACGCCGACCGGACATGAGGTCGGGTACGCACCTGACCGACGGCATCGCGCACCCGGTCCGGTTCGATCTCGAGTCGACCCGCGAGCTTCATGACGTACTGATCGCGCACGAGATCGTTCGGGTGCTCGGCGAGCAGGATCGCGCCCTCCTGCGCGGCGCGAGCCCGGCCTTCGAGCGTCGACGTGTCGGCCGCGCGCAACAGGCGATCGAGGCGGAACTCGAGGAACGGCACGGCACCCTTCACCGCTCCGACGAGTTGCTGCGGATCGTCCTTCCACACGTCGGCGGGATCGCGACCGGCCGGAAGATCCGCGACCTGGAACTGCACCTCGAAGCGTTGCTCCCACTGATAGCACCGCTCGGCCGCCGCCTGGCCCGCCGCGTCGGCGTCGTACGCGAGCGTCACCTTGCGCGCCAGGTTCTTGAGGGTGAGGAAGTGCTCGTCGGCGAGCGCCGTGCCGCACGTCGCGACCGCGGTCGGCACACCGGCGAGCACGAACGCCATGACGTCGGTGTACCCCTCGCAGATCACCACCTCGCCCTGGGCCACGATCTCGCCTTTGGCGAAGTTCAGACCGTAGAGCAACCTCGACTTGTGGTAGATCGCCGTCTCCGCGGTGTTCTTGTACTTCGGCCCGTCGTCGCCGAGCGTGCGACCACCGAAGCCGACGGGTTCGCCCCGCGTGTCCCAGATCGGGAACATCAGGCGCGCGCGGATCGCGTCCTGCAGCTTGTTGGCGCGGTTCACGAACGCGAGGCCCGCGTCGACGATGTCCTGGCGTGCGAACTTCGCGTGCTGCAAATGGGCGCTCAGCGGGTCGTATCCCTCGGGCGCCCAGCCGAGCGAGAACCGGCGGACCGCGTCGCCCTCGAACCCGCGGCTGCGCAGGTAGCGGCGCGCGCCGCCGCCGTCCGGTGCTTCGACGAGTCGTTGATGGTAGAAGTCGATCGCCGCCTGCACCGCCTGATGGAGCCGCTGCTTGCGCTTGCGTTCCTCCGAGAACGACGCGTCGTCGTAGCGCAACGTGATGCCGGCTCGACCGGCGAGCCGCTCGATGGTCTCGACGAAGTCGAGATGCTCGACCTCGCGCACGAAGGTGATCGCGTCGCCGCTCTTCTGGCAGCCGAAGCAATGCCACACGCCCTTGTCGGCGCTCACCGAGAACGACGGGGTCTTCTCCTGATGGAACGGGCACAGCCCTTGGAAGCGCCGGCCGACGCGTTTCAGCGCGACGTGCTCGCTGACCAGTGCGACGAGATCCGTCGCTTCCCGCACTCGCGCGACGTCGTCGTCGAGAATGCCCATCGCGCTGCAGGCTATGGGCTCGCGAGGGGGGTCACACGCCTCGGGGAAGCGCTTCGGGACGCCAGCCGAGCAGCTCGACACCCAGGCCGAGCGCGTACCGGTCGGTCATCCCACTCACGTACCGGACGGCAACCGCGGCCGCCTCGAGCGAGCCGGGCGAGAGGTCGGCGCGCATCCCGGTGGCGGAGGGCGGCATCCGGGCCGGCGCGTCGATGAAGAAGTCGACGAGTCCGCTCAACAGACCGACGACCTTCTCGGCCTGCCGCCGGGCGGCGGGCCGAAGATAGATGCGGTCGAAGTTGAAGGCCCGGAATGTGGCGAGTGCTCCCGCCGCAGGTTCTGTCATCCCGATCCGGCCCGTGCGGTCGATCGCGTCCAGCACCGCGTGCACGAACGCACCCACCTGATGCGAACCCTTCCGCCCCACGACCGCGGCGACTTCTTCCGGCAGGTCCGCCGGAGTCAGGATGCCGGCCCGCACCGCATCCTCGAAGTCGTGGCACACGTACGCGATGCGATCCGCCCACGAGACCACCTCCCCCTCGGGAGTGGCGGGCGCGGGCCGCGACCACGAGTGGTTCCGAATCCCGT
>JAUZEM010000198.1 GCA_030839005.1 Actinomycetota bacterium
GCTCGTCGAGCAGCCCGAGCTCGACAAGGATCTGGCCGAGTGGCATGCCCGAGTCGTGTTGGCCCGAGTCGGGTTGTATCGCGAGCGCGTATTGAATCTCATCGGAAGTGAGGAAGCCACGGTCGACGAGGAGGTTCCCGAGCAGCCGGCCCGAGTGCCGTGCGCCGACCACCGGTGCAAGAGGCATCGGTCCGGTCGTGATGCCTGCCGACAATACCGACCGCGCGCTCGGTGCCAGCGCACGAATCTCGGCTCGGCGGGCGTTGACGAGCGCTTCGAGCCGCTGCGCGACCCGCTCCGCTTCCTCGTGGAAGGCAGCCATGGAGTCAGAAGGAAGACGGCCCGCCGCCTCGTCGTCGCCGAGTTGCGCCATATCGTCCCGCTTCACGTCGTTACGCGCAGCAATCCTGCGGCGCTACGCACGTCAACGAACGAGATCGGCTGCGGGTTACGGCCGGCCGCCTTGTCCGCACGAACACAGCCAGCGATAGAACACGATTTCGTCCGCGGAGCGCGGGGCGCGGCGCGCTTCGTCGTACACCTAGTAGCTGAACGTGATGAGAGCGGTCGCTAATCCGGTCAGGAAGTTCGGTCCAGCGTCGACGCGAGGTGAGTAGTTCCCATTGCGTCCGCAAACGCCGCGATCGGCGGTGGGGGTATGGCTCAGCTGCAAGATTCGCTGCGAGTCTGCCGATCGGTGCGGGTTAGCCCTTGACGCCGAACAGCCAAGCGCCGTGGCATCCGCCGTGGTCGGTGTGCTGGACGGTGACGGCGTCGAAGTCGTGTGTGAACAGCGTGCGCATCAGGCGATTGAGGTCGTAGTCGTACATCGACATCGCCCCTGATTCCGAGGGCGCGATCGACAACAGCTCGATGTTGTGTCCGTCGTATCGGTAGTCCGCGAGATCGCGCACCACTTCCGCGGTGTGGCGGGCGTCCCGAAAAAACGTGACCTGAACGCTCAGGAAGGCGCCGGGTCGGAGCGATTGCACGAGGCGCTCGAAGATGCCGTGGCCGCGCTCGGGCGGGATGTGCTGGAACACGATGAGCGAGTTGATCCAGTCGACAGGACGCTCCGGGAGATCGCGGCGAAATTCGACACCGGCTACGCCGCGCTCGATCGCCTCGCGCCGCGCGACGTCGAGCATGCCGTCGGCGACGTCGACCCCGATGACCGACTCGGCGTGCCTGGCCATCGCGAGCGTCAGCCGCGCCACGCCGCATCCGAAGTCGAGCGCCGTCTTGGGCGCGAACTCGCCTCCGTTGATCGCCGCGAGCGTGCGCACGACGTGGTTGATATCGGCCTCGCCGGACGCGTAAAAGTCTTGCTTAGCGTCGGGAGTGAGGTTGTGCATGAAATACTGCTCGTTCGCGAGCACGCCGAAGAAGGGTTGGTGGGTTGCGATGACGTCCCAGTCGGCATCTGTGTCGCGCGGCACGTACCCGACTTTATCTGCGCGCCCACGGTCGCACTCCGGCAACCGGCGACCGTGAGCAGGAGCCAGGCGTGACGGAGCACGTTCTCACCATCGACCTCGGCACCTCCGGACCGAAGGTCGCGCTCTTCACGTTCGACGGGGTCTTCGTCGACGGAGATTTCACACCCGTCGACCTCAACGTGCTGCCCGATGGTGGCGTCGAGCAATCGCCGAGCGCGTGGTGGAACGGCGCGGTGAGCGCCGCGCAACGCATGATGGAACGCGGGTCGGTCTCGCCGGACGACGTCGGAGCCGTCGCCGTCACCTCCCAATGGTCGGGAACGGTCCCGATCGATCGCGACGGCACGCCATTGCACGACGCGATCATCTGGATGGACTCGCGGGGCGCGGCCGAGACCCGGCGCGTCGTAGGTGGCGCGCTGCGCGTGCAGGGTTACGAACCGCGCAAGCTGCGCATGTGGATCAGCCGGACGGGGGGCGCGCCCGCACTTTCCGGCAAGGACTCGATCTCGCACATCCTCTGGTTGCAGCGGGAACGACCTGATGTCGCACGTGCGACGTGGAAGTACCTCGAGCCCAAGGACTGGCTGAACTACGAGCTCACCGGCCGGTGCACGGCGACGCACGATTCCATCGTTCTCCACTGGGTGACGGACAACCGCGATCCGGCACGCGTCGATTACGACCCCGAACTGCTTCGCATCGCCCACCTCGACCGCGGCCAACTGCCGGATCTGATCTCCGCCACGTCCGTCGTCGGCCCGCTCACCGAGCGGGCGGCGAAGGAGCTCGGCGTGCCCGCAGGCATCCCCGTCGTGGGCGGGACGCCCGATCTGCAGTCGGCCGCGATCGGATCGGGTGCGGTCCGAGACTTCGAGGGCCACCTCTACGTCGGTACGTCGTCGTGGTTGACGTGCCACGTGCCCTTCAAGAAGACGGATCTCCTACACGGCGTCGCGTCGCTGCCGTCGCCGCTACCCGGGAAGTACTACGTCGCGGACGAGCAAGAGGTGGCAGGCGGCTGTCTCGAGTGGTTACGCGAGCACGCGCTCGAGACCGGTGACAACCTCCGGCGGCTCGACACGATCGCGGGTTCGGTGGCGCCGGGCAGCAATGGTGTGATCTTCACGCCGTGGTTGAACGGCGAGCGGACACCGGTCGACGATCACACGCTGCGGGCCGGATGGCACAACTTGTCGCTCGCAACGACTCGGGGTCATCTCGTGCGATCGGTGCTCGAAGGCGTCGCCTTCAACAGCCGTTGGTTGCTGGAAACGGTCGAGAAATTCGTGGGCCGGCCGTTCCCGTGGTTGCACTTCATCGGCGGGGGCGCGCAGTCGGAGCTCTGGTGCCGGATCATGGCGGACGTGCTCGATCGTGAGATCCGGCAGGTCGAGCATCCCATCCGCGCCAACGCCCGCGGTGCCGCGCTCTTGGCCGGCATCGCGCTCGGGCGGATCCGCGTCGACGATCTCGCGCGCAACGTTCGCATCGTCGGCAGTTACGCGCCGGACCCGGCGAACCGCGCGATCTACGACGACCGCTACGCAGAATTTCGCACGCTGCACAAACAGACGAGCCGGAGGACGAAGCGTCGTGCCCGTCGCGCGACCTGAACGCCACGAGCCGCAGCGGATCCGAGACGGCTCCTTTCCGATGCGCGGGTGGGGTCTGCCGCACGACGGCGAGCTCGATCGCATCATCGTCGTCTCGCCGCATCTCGACGACGCGGTACTCGGCTGCGCACGCTTCATGGCCGCGCATCCGGGCGTGACCGTGGTGACCGTGTTCGCGGGTAATCCGGAGGCGTATCCGGAACCGATGAGAACCTGGGACGCGCAGAGCGGATTCGCGCCGGGCGACGACGTGATGGAGGCGCGACGCCGGGAGGACCGAACCGCGCTCGCGCAGCTCGACGCGATACCGGTGCACCTCGACCTCGTCGAGCACACGTATAACGCCGGCGATCGACCCGTCGCACCGGAGACCATCGCCGACGTGTTGGTCACGACGCTTGGCCCCCTCGAGCCGACGCTCGTGCTGGCGCCATTCGGCCTCGCGAATCCCGACCACGACGTGACGCACCGCGGTTGCCTGCTCGCGCGTGACCGACTCGGCCCCGAGCTGTCGTGGTGGTGCTACGAGGACAGCGGTTACAAGCACATCCCCGGGATGCTGGCGTGGCGCGTCTCGTCACTCTTCCGGCGCCGGTTGTGGCCGACTCCCGTCTGTCCGACGGGGGATCCCGACGAGACGCGCAAGCAGGCTGCGATCGCGTGCTACCCGTCGCAACTGCTCGCGCTCGAAGACGACTGGGCGATCAGCAAGAAACTTGCCGCGCCCGCCCCCGAGCAGTTCTGGCGGCTCGCGCCGCCGCCGGCTGGTTGGGAACGCCTCGCGGACGAATGACGGGATGGTGTACGCCTGTCAATCGGCGCCGCTGAGGTCGCGGTCGACGAGGACGGTATAGCGCATGGTGGCGCCGGTCAGGTCGGCGCCGGTGAGGTCGGCGCCGGTGAGGTCGCCGTCGATGAGGACGGTATCGCGCATGGTCGCGCCCGTGAGATCGGCGCCCGTGAGGTCGGCGGCCGTGAGGTCGGCGCCGGTG
>JAUZEM010000325.1 GCA_030839005.1 Actinomycetota bacterium
AAGATGACGTAGGCGAAGGTGTTGACGGGATCGTTCCACACGATGACGACCCACGGGACGTCGAGACGCTCGTCTTCGCCACCGAGCAGCTCCTCGACGGTGTCGGGGATCGTGATCTCCTGGATGTCGGGAGGATTCATCATCCCTCCGAACGAACGTCCTCGGCGATGCGCGCGAGCAGGCCGTTGACGAATCGTCCCGAATCCTTGGTCGAGTACTGCTTCGCGAGCTCGACCGCTTCGGTGATGATCGCGCCCGTCGGAGTCTCGATCACCCAAGCGAGCTCGTACGTGCCGAGGCGCAGCAGCGCGCGATCGATCACCGGCATGCGCTCGAGTGACCAGTGCTCCGAGAACTTCCGGATGAGTGCATCGATCGCTTCTCGGTGGTCGTCCGCGCCGAGCACGACGCGGCACGCGTACTCGTCGGGCTCGACGGGCAGCTCCGCGATCAATGCCGCTGCGCTCAAACCGCGCAGCTCACTTTCGTACGCGAGACCCAGTGCCCGTTCCCGCGCAGCACGGCGCGTCGCCACCGGTGTCTCCTCTCGGTTCGCTCAGGAGCGGGACAAATACTCGCCGGAACGCGTATCGACCTTGACGCGATCACCGACGTTCACGAAGAGCGGCACCTGCACGACCAGACCGGTTTCGAGCGTCGCCGCCTTGCGCGCGCCCGACACCCGGTCGCCCTGCATGCCCGGTTCGGTCTCGGTGACGACGAGCTCCACGGATGCCGGCAGGTCGACGCCGATCACCTCGTCCTCGTAGGTGGGCAGAACCGCCGTGTCGCCCTCCTTCAAGTAATTGACGGCGTTGCCGACGCTCTCCAACGTCACGTGGAGCTGGTCGTACGTCTCATTGTCCATGAAGACGTAGTCGCCGCCCTCGCGATAGAGGAACTGCATCTCGCGTTTGTCGATCACCGCGAGCTTCACCTTCTCATCGGCTCGGAACGTCCGGTCGAGCACCGCACCGCTGCGCACGTTCTTCAGCTTCGTGCGTACGAACGCGCCGCCCTTACCCGGCTTTACGTGCTGGAACTCGACGACCGACATCAGCCCTTCCGGAAGATTGAGGGCCATGCCGTTCTTCAAATCGTTGGTCGAGATGCTCACAGCACGAGATCCTTGGGGGTCAGGGTGAGGGGTTCGGCGCCGTTCGCGCCGACGACGAGCGTGTCCTCGATGCGCACCCCGCCGATGCCGGGGAGGTAGACGCCCGGTTCGACGGTGACGACGTCGTTGAGCAGCAACGTATCACCGGCCGTCGAGGCGACCCGCGGCGCCTCGTGGATCTCGAGCCCGACACCGTGACCGGTCGAGTGCGAGAACGCGTCGGCCCAGCCCGCATCGGCGATGACATCGCGCGACGCGCGATCGACCGCCGCACACGGCACCTCGGCGGCCACGGCGGCGCGTCCCGCCTGTTGACTCCGCAGCACCACCTCGTAGAGACGGCGCGCATCGGCTCCGGGATCGCCGACCGACACCGTCCGGGTCATGTCGGAGCAGTACCCGTCGACGATGCACCCGAAGTCGCACACGACGAGCTCGTTGCGCTCGATCACGCGCGCGCCCGGCACGTGGTGCGGCTTCGAGCCGTTCGGTCCCGACGCGACGATCGGATCGAAGCTGTTGCCGCTCGCGCCGCGCTCGCGCATCGCGAACTCGAGCGCGACGGCAAAGTCGCGTTCGGTCGGGCGCTCGGCCAGCATCGACGACAACGAGAGGAACGCGTCGTCGGCGATGGCGCAGGCGCGGCGGATCCGATCGATCTCGCCCGCGTCCTTGACCCGGCGTAACGCCTCGACGAGCTCGCCGGCGGGCACGATCTCGACCTCCGGGAAGGCAGCCGAGAATTCGATCTGTTGCGCCCAGGTAACGCCGTGTTCCTCGAGGCCGAGCCGCGAACCGGGCGCGAGGGCCTTCGCCAGGAGCTCCCGCTGCGCGGCTCCGGTGAGCGCGATCTCGATCTGCGCCTCCGCCCCGGACCCGTCGAGCTCCTCGCGCGCGCGCTGGGTGTAGCGGCCGTCGGTGACGAACCGCGCGCCGTCGCGGGTAACGAGCAGGACTCCCGCCGAACCGGTGAACCCGGTGAGATAGCGCACGTTCGCGAGCTTCGACACGAGGAGCGCGTCGATCGTCGCATCGGCGAGTCGCGCCCGCAACCGGCCCAGGCGCGAGCGGACGTCGAGCGCGGCGAACGGCGCGGTCGAGATGCTCATGCCCGCTCCTCCAACAACGTCGCCGCCGCGTCGATTGCCAAGCGGTAGCCGGCGGCTCTCAGACCGGTGATCGTGCCGTCGACCACGGGCGAGATCACCGAATGGTGGCGCCAGGACTCGCGCGCATACGGGTTCGAGAGGTGGACCTCGATCTTGACCCCGTCGTAGGTCGCGAGTGCGTCGGTCAGCGCGTAGGCGTAGTGCGAGAACGCGCCCGGGTTGAACACGATCGCCGCGCAGCGGCCCCGCGCGCCGTGAATCGCGTCGACGAGCGCGCCCTCGTGGTTCGACTGGACGTGCTCGACGTCATGGCCGCGCTTGGCCGCCGTCTCCGACGCGATCGCGACCAGCTGGGCGAGCGTCGCGGTCCCGTACTGCTCGGGCTCTCGTTCGCCGAGCAAGTTCAGGTTCGGTCCCGAGAGCAGCAAGATCGTTGCCATGCGCCTATCCCTATATGCCTATCGCGGCGAGCGCCTTGCGCACCGCGGCCGGGTCGGGATCGTCGACCCGCTCGATTCCACGCGTCCCGGCGAGCATGAACGTGAGACCACCGTCGGACTTCTTGTCGCGTGCCATGATCGGGACGAGGTCGTCGCCGCGTAGCCCGGGCGGCGCGTGCGTAGGGAGCCCGAGCGCACCGATGAGCTCCTCGTGGTGCGCGACGGCCCGCTGATCGATCCGTTCGAGCGCGCCCGCGAGCTGGGCGGCGAAAACCAAACCGATGGCGACCGCCTCACCGTGCAGCAGCGCATGGCCCGACGCCGTCTCGAGCGCGTGCGCCAGCGTGTGTCCGTAGTTGAGCACCGCCCGGGTACCGGTCCGCTCGCGCTCGTCGGCGGCGACGTAGCGGGCCTTGATCGCAGCGCTGCGCGCGACGACCTCCGCGAGCACCGACGGATCACGCGCCACCAGGTCGGCGGTCCGCGCCGACACGAAGTCGTCACCGATCAACGCGTACTTGGCGATCTCGCCGAGGCCGCAGCGGTACTCGCGATCCGACAACGTCGCGAGCGCACCGGGGTCGGCGAGGACGGCGAGCGGCTGGTGGAACGCCCCGGCGAGATTCTTGCCTTCGGGGAGGTTCACCCCGGTCTTGCCGCCGATCGCCGAGTCGACCATCGCCAGGAGCGTCGTCGGAACCTGCACCACGTCGACGCCGCGGTGATACACCGCCGCGGCGAAGCCGGCCGTGTCGCCGACGACACCGCCGCCGAGGGCCACGACCGCGTCGCCGCGCAGGAGTCCCCAACGCGCGAATCCGCGACACAGGTCGCCGACGGTCGCGAGCGTCTTGTGGTCTTCGCCGTCGCCGATGAGGAACGTCTCGTGCACGACACCGGCACCGTCGAGCGCGACGCGGGCTTCGCCGGCGATCCCGGCCGGTATCGCGGCCTGCGTCACCAGGGCGGCGCGTCGCCGACCGGCGAGCACCGGCGCGAGCTCGCCGATCGCACCCGTTCCGACCACGACGTCGTAACCGCGCGCGGACAGGTCGACGCGGATCCGTGCGGTCATGCCCGGGCACCTTCGAACACCGACAGCACCGCGCCGGCGACCGCCGCGACGTCGAGTCCGTCGGTGTCGACGCAGGCGTGCGCGGCC
>JAUZEM010000357.1 GCA_030839005.1 Actinomycetota bacterium
CCGCGGCGAAGTCGGGCGATTGACCCGGCGATACGACCCGACCATTCAGGCCGACCAATTCAGGCCGAGCGTTTCACCCGGTTGTCGACGTGACGACCCGGTTCGCGGTCGCGGTGGCCGATCCGGCCCGCGCGGTGAGGACGTAGCTGTGCGGCTTGCCGTCGCACGCGTAGTACTCGAGATGGCTCTGGGCGCCGCCGCCGAACGTGGCGAACGGCTTTCCGTCGATCGAGAGGTCGACGGAGGACGCTCCGACCGTGGTCCATTGGAGCTGGATCATGGTCGGTGCGTTGCACACGGGCGAGGCCGGGCTGACGGTGAACTCGCTGATCTGCACGCTCGATCGGACGACGGTCGATGTCGTTGTGCTCGTTGCAGCCGGTGCCGCCGAAGTCGTGGACGACAGCTCGGTCGTCGTCGTCGTGCTGACCGGGATCGACGAGGAGGCCGTCGTGGTGGTCGAGGGGACAGTCGCCTTGTCCCCGCTGCCGCAGCCGGCCAGCGAAACCAGCGCGAGAACGGGGGAGAGAAGGAGGACGAGGCGACCCATGAACGGAGGATACGCGGACGCGCCTCCGTATCCTGGTCAAGAATGTCCGGCTTCGTCGATACCGCGCAGAGCAACGTGAAGGGCGGTGACGGCGGCGCGGGCTGCGTCGGCTTCCGGCGCGAGTCGCACGTGCCGAAGGGCGGCCCGGACGGCGGTGACGGTGGTCGCGGCGGCGATGTGTGGTTGCGCGCGAATCGCAACGTCGCCTCGTTGCTGGCCTTTCGCGATCATCCGCATCGCAAGGCCGGGTCGGGGACGCACGGCAAGGGCCAGAAGCTGCACGGCAAGGGCGGGGCCGACCTCGTCGTCGACGTGCCCGAGGGTACGGTCGTGCGCTCGCCCGACGGCGAGTTGCTCGCGGACCTCCTGCACCACGGCGATACGTGGCTCGCGGCGCGCGGCGGCCAAGGCGGGCGCGGCAACGCGCGGTTCTTGTCGAACGCGCGGCGAGCGCCGAGCTTCGCGGAGCAGGGTGAGTACGGCGAGGAGCGCTGGCTGAAGCTCGAGCTCAAGCTGATGGCCGATGCCGCGCTCGTCGGCTTCCCGAACGCCGGGAAGTCGACGCTGATCTCGGTGGTCAGCGCGGCCAAGCCCAAGATCGCCGACTACCCCTTCACGACGCTCGAACCCCATCTCGGCGTGGTGCGGTGGCAGGACCACGACTTCGTGTTGGCCGACATCCCGGGCCTGATCGAAGGCGCGGCCGAGGGCCGGGGGCTCGGTCACCATTTCCTGCGTCACATCGAACGCGCGCGCGTGCTCGTGATCCTCTGCGACCTCGCGCCGGTCGACGGCCGTTCACCCGCGGAGCAGGAACGCGTGCTGCTGGACGAGCTCCGCCGCTACCGGCCGGAGCTGCTCGAACGGCCGCGCCTCGTGGTCGGCAGCAAGGCCGACGTCGCGGCTCCCGAAGTGGAGTTCGACGGGATGCGCATTGCGAGCGTGACGCGCGCCGGTCTCGACGAGTTCCGCGGGCGCCTCGCGACGTTGATCGAAACGGCGCGCGCCGCCGAGGGCGACGTCGACCCGTACGTCGTGTTCCGTCCCGAGGAGCAGGGTTTCTCCGTGGTACGCGAGGGCCCGAAGGAGTGGCGGGTGCAGGGCCGGCCCGCCGAGCGTGCGGTCGCGCTCGCCGACCTCACGAATTCCGAAGCGATGGCGTACGTACAACAGCGTTTGCAGCGCATGGGCGTCGAGCGCGCGCTGGCGCGGGCCGGCGCCGCCGACGGCGACCTCGTGCGCATCGGCGACCACGAGCTCCTCTACGAGGAGCCGGCCTAGTGGCTGCCGCGGCCCCCGTAGCGGTCGTGAAGATCGGCACGTCGTCGATCGCGAGGGAGTCCGGCGAGCTCGACGACGACGCGCTGACGAAGCTCGCGGGCGATCTTGCGACCGCGCGCCGAGCCGGGCACGAGGTCGTGCTCGTGATGTCGGGTGCGATCGCGGCGGGGATGCCCGCCCTGGGGCTTCACCGCCGCCCGACCGACATCGGCACGTTGCAGGCGATCGCCGCGGTGGGCCAGCCGCGTCTGCTCGAGCGTATGAACGCGCTGCTCGGCTCGCTCGGGATCGTCGCCGGTCAGGTGTTGCTCACGCCGTATGACTTCGCGCACCGGAGCCAGTACCTCCATGCGCGCGCGACGCTGCAGAGATTGCGCGAGCTGGGCGTGCTCCCGATCGTCAACGAGAACGACACGGTCGCCGACGACGAGATCCGCTACGGAGACAACGATCGGCTCGCGGCCCTCGTGTCGCATCTCGTCCACGCCGACACGCTGTTGCTGCTGACCGACACGGGCGGCGTGTTCACGGCCGATCCCCGTCGCGACGCCGGCGCGTCGTTGATCGAAGAGATCGTCGAGGTCGACGACGCGCTCGAGCAGGCCGTAGGTGGCGCAGGAACCGAACGCGGCAGCGGCGGGATGGCGAGCAAGCTCGCGGCGGCGAAGATCGCGGCGTGGTCCGGAGTGCGGGCCGTGATCGCGTCGGCGTCGGTTCCGAACGTGATCGCCGACGCGCTCTCGGGCCAGGCCGTCGGCACCGCGTTCGCACCGAGAGCGACCCGCCTTTCGTCGCGGAAGCTTTGGATCGCGTTCGCGCAGGGTTCCGAAGGCCGGGTCACCGTCGACGCGGGCGCGCGCCGCGCGCTGGTCGAGGGCGGCAAGTCGTTGCTCGCCGCCGGAGTGCGCGCGGTCGAGGGCGCGTTCGACGTCGACGCGCCGGTCGAGGTCATCGGCGACGACGGTCGCGCATTTGCGAAGGGGCTTTGTCGTTACGGCGCGTCGCAGCTGCGCGCCGTCGCGGGCAAGCGCACGGACGACCTGCCGAGCGGCTCACCGCGCGAGGTTGTGCATCGCGACGACCTCGTGGTCCTGCCGTAGGGCGGGAAAACGGCCAGACTTGACCGCTTGGTCAAGGGGTAGCCTGGCGGCATGACTCCCGTCATCGAGCTCGGCCGCCGGGCGAAGGCCGCGAGCAGGCTGCTCGCCGCGGCGCCGACGCCGGCCAAGAACGGGGCGCTGCTGACGGCGGCCGACCTGCTGTCCGAACGCGCCGGCGAGATGCGGGCCGCCAACGACGCCGACCTCGCGGCCGCTCGGGCCGCAGGGATGGCGGATGGTCCGCTCGACCGGTTGCGGCTGACCGACGCCCGGCTGGAGTCGATGGCGAACGGGCTGCGCACCGTCGCCGCGCTCCCGGATCCGGTCGGGGAGGTGCTCGACGGCTGGCGCCGGCCGAACGGGCTCGAGATCGTGCGGACGCGGGTGCCGCTCGGCGTCGTGGCGATCATCTACGAGAACCGCCCCAACGTCACGAGCGACGCCGCCGGGCTGTGCATCAAGGCGGGGAACGCGGCGTTGCTGCGCGGGTCGTCGTCGGCGCTGCGTTCGAACGTCGCCGTCACGCTGGTGCTGCGCGACGCGCTGGTCAAGCACGGGTTGCCCGAGGATGCGGTCATCCTCGTGGAGGACACCGCGTACGAGACGGCGACCGAGGTGATGCAGCTCACCGATTACGTCGACTGCCTGATCCCGCGCGGCGGGCCGTCGCTCATCGAGAGCGTGCGCGACAACGCCAAGGTGCCGGTGATCATCGACGGCGACGGCAACTGTCACGTGTACGTCGACGCGTCGGCCGATCTCGACGAAGCGATGAAGATCGTCGTGAACGCCAAGACGCAGCGATCGAGCGTGTGCAACGCGGCCGAGTCGCTCGTGGTGCACGCCTCGGTGGCCGACGCCTTCGTGCCCCGGATCGCCGACGTGCTGCACGAACAAGGCGTCGAGCTCGTCGGTGACTCCGAGGCGCAACGTCGCTCATTGCACATCGGCGCCGCGACCGACGACGACTACGGCCGCGAATACTCCGACCTGAAACTGTCGGTCGCGATCGCACCCGACCTCGACGCGGCGATCGCGCACGTCAACCACTACGGCACCGGGCACACCGAGGCGATCCTGACGCGCGACCTCGACGCGGCGCGCCGCTTCACGCGCGAGGTCGACGCCGCGGCCGTCGTAGTGAACGCGAGCACGCGCTTCACCGACGGAGAAGAGTTCGGCTTCGGCGCCGAGATCGGTATCTCGACCCAGAAGTTGCACGCGCGCGGCCCCATGGGCCTGCGGGAGCTGACCACCTACAACTACGTCATCTGGGGGGAAGGGCAGGAACGGGGGTAATGGGCGAACGGTTCGAATCCGTCGACGCGACCGCTGCCCGGTTGCGCGAAGTCGACTATCTCTCCGACACCAACATCGCGGGTGTCGTGTACCTCGCGGAGCGGCTCGGAAAGCCCGTGCTCGTCGAGGGCCCCGCGGGCGTCGGCAAGACCGAGCTGGCCAAGGCGGTCGCGGCCACTGTCGGCGCGCGCCTCATCCGGTTGCAGTGCTACGAGGGTCTCGACGAGTCGAAGGCCATCTACGAGTGGAACTACAAGAAGCAGTTGCTCCGGATCCAAGCCGACCGCGAGCACGAGCGCGATTGGGAGACCGTCGAGTCCGACATCTTCTCCGAGGCGTTCCTGCTGACCCGCCCGCTGCTCGAGGCGATCCGGGCCGACGAACCGGTCGTGCTCCTGATCGACGAAGTGGACCGGGTCGAGGTCGAGACCGAGGCGTTGTTGCTCGAAGTGCTCTCCGACTTCCAGGTCTCCATCCCCGAGCTCGGGACGATCGTGGGCAAGCAGGTGCCGCTCGTGTTCCTCACCTCGAACAACACCCGCGAATTGTCGGAGGCATTGAAGCGGCGGTGCCTGTTCCTGCACATCGACTACCCCGACATCGAGCGCGAGAAGGAGATCGTGCGGGTGCGGGTACCCGAGGTCGACGCCGCGCTGGCCGGTCAAATCGCGAAGGTCGTCAACTCGATCCGCAACATCGACTTGAAGAAATCGCCCTCGATCTCCGAGACGATCGACTGGGCGCGCACCCTTGTGTTCCTGGGCCGCAATGAGATCACGCCCGAGGTGCTCGGCGACACGTTGCACGTGCTGCTGAAGTATCAGAGCGACATCGCCAAGACCCGCAAAGAGCTGGGCGTCGACGCGCCCGCCGTCATCAAGAAGTAGCGAGTGCAGTGGAGCAAGCTCGACCATGCGATGTCGCGGGGGAGTGGTGAGGTGACGATCCTGCCGACCGAGCCGCACATGCTCGACGTGCTGCAGGGTTTTGTGCACGAACTTCGAATCGCGGGTCTGCCCGTCTCCATGACGGAGAATCTCGACGCGATGCGCGCCGTGGAGTTCGTTTCGCTCGACGAGCGCGAGTCGTTCAAGGCCGCGCTCGGCGCGACGCTCGTGAAGAACGCCGGCCACTATCGCGTGTTCGACACGGTGTTCGAGGTGTTCTTCTCGATGTTCTCGCCCGGCGTGAACGCCGACGGCGAGTCCGATCTCGACGCCGACGCCCAGGCGAACTTCGACGAGCTGCGCGCCGCCATGGATCAGGGCGGAGCGATGGGTCAGGTGTCGAACGAGGAGCTCGCGCAAATGCTTCTCGACGCGCTGATGCGGATGGACCAGAACGAGATGCGAATGCTCGCCGGCGCCGCGGTGGCGCGTTTCGCCGGGATGGAGCCGGGACGGCCGGTCGGCGGCGCGTACTACCTCTACCGAACCCTTCGACAGCTCGACGCCGACGGTCTCGTGTCGAAGATGATGGCCCGCGCCCAGGACGAGCAACAGATCGGCGCGGGCGCGTTCGACGAGCGGCTCGCGCGCGAAGACTTCGAGGGCCGGCTCAAGGTACTGAAGGAGCTGATCGAGGCCGAGATCCGGCGGCGGCTCGTCGCCGACCGCGGGGTCGAGGCAATGGCGCGCACGTTGCGCAAGCCGCTTCCGGAAGACGTCGACTTCATGCACGCGTCGCGGGAGGAGATGCAACTTCTCCAGCGTGCCATATACCCCTTGACCCGTGCCCTTGCCGCGCGCCTTGCGCAGCGACGCCGGCATCGCCGTCGCGGCCATCTCGACTTCCGCCAGACGGTGCGACACTCGATGTCGTACGGCGGGGTGCCGGTCGAGCCCAAATTCAAGCGGCCCCGCCCCTCGAAGCCCGAGATCATGGTCGTCGCCGACATCTCGGGCTCGGTCGCGTCGTTCGCACGTTTCACGCTGCAATTCGTGTACGCGATGCAGAGCGAGTTCTCCAAGGTCCGATCCTGGGTCTTCATCGACGGCGTCGACGAGGTGACCCGTTTCTTCGACGAGTCGCAGGAGCTGAGCGAGGCGATTCACCGCGTCAACACCGAAGCGGACGTCGTGTGGGTCGACGGACACAGCGACTACGGCCACGCGTTCGAAGTGTGGCACGAGCGCCACATCCGTGAGGTGACGAAGAAGTCGTCGGTCATCCTGCTCGGGGACGCCCGGAACAACTACCACGCGTCGCAGGCTTGGACCGTCGCGGAGATGCGCAAGCGGGCCCGCAAGGTGTTCTGGCTCGACCCCGAACCGCGCGGCTACTGGGACACGGGCGACTCGATCGTCTCGGAGTACGCGCCGTATTGCGACGGCGTGTACGAGGTCCGCAACCTCCGCCAACTCCAGAAGTTCGTCGCCGACGTCGTGGAAGCCTGAGCGGTCCGGACGGCCGGACCCTACGCTTGATCGATGCCCGCGACCGAAGACCTCGCGTTGGCACGTCTCGGCTGGGATCCCGCGCTGGCCGCGGCGGCCGCAGCCGACCGCGCGCATGCCGACGCGAGTCCCGGCCGTGTCGCGCGGGTCGATCGCGGGTGGGCCACGGTGCTGACCGCGAGCGGAACGGAGCGTGCGCAACTCGCCGGGCATTCCGTCGCGACGGGCGATTGGCTGCTCGTGCGGGACGGCAACGTCGTCGCTTCGCTGCCGCGTCGGTCGGCGTTCGTGCGCGGTGACGCCGGCGAGGGCCGGGCCCGTAGGCCCCAGGTCGTCGCGGCGAACGTCGACGTCGTGTTCGTCGTGCAGGCGTTGAACAACGGGCCGAACAACCGCCGGCTCGAGCGCGAGCTCGTCCTCGCGTTCGAGAGCGGAGCGACCCCCGTCGTCGTCTTGTCGAAGGCCGACCTGGTCGATCGGGCCGAGGTCGACCGCGGGGTCGAGGTCGCGCGCGAGGCCGCGGCGGAGGTCGAAATCGTGGTGACGAGCGCGGTCACCGGAGCCGGACTCGACCGCTTGCGAACCCTTGCCCGCGCCGGTCGCACGGTCGCGCTCATCGGTGCTTCCGGCGTCGGCAAGTCGAGGCTCGTGAACGCGCTCGTCGGCGAGTCGGTGCAGGAGATCGGCGACGTGCGCGAGAACGATCAGCGCGGAAGGCACACCACGACCGCGCGGGAGCTCGTCGCCCTGCCGGACGGGGGTTGGCTCATCGACACGCCGGGTCTGCGCTCGGTTGCGTTGTGGGACGCGGACGAAGGGCTGAGCCGTGTGTTTTCCGACGTCGAGGCGCTGGCCGCGCGGTGCCGGTTCACGAACTGCTCCCACGGTCCCGAACCCGACTGCGCGGTGCGCGCCGCGATCGAGCGAGGTGAGCTCGACGTCGCGCGCTTCGAGCACTACCGGCG
>JAUZEM010000377.1 GCA_030839005.1 Actinomycetota bacterium
CGCAATCAGTCGCCTCACGCCCAGCAGCAGGGACGCACAGCGCGTTGAACTCCTGAACCTCGCGAAGGAGTACTTCCTGGACGCCCTCGCCATCGCACAAAAGGATTACAACGAACAAGGCCAACGGGACGCACTCCTCGGCGCCGCGAGCGCCGCATATCACGCCCGCGATTCTCTCCGAGCAGTCATCCTCTACGGGACGTCCGACGCCATCACAGACCGGCTGCAACTCGTCTTGGAAGCGAGGAACCGGGACAGGCGCAACACCGAACACGCCGCGCTGCGCGAGATCCTCGACCCAGCCAAGTTCGACGCCGCATATCAAAGTGGTCGCACACTCTCG
This sequence comes from Actinomycetota bacterium, assembly GCA_030839005.1. GTDB lineage: Bacteria > Actinomycetota > Acidimicrobiia > IMCC26256 > PALSA-610 > PALSA-610. The sequence goes on from JAUZEM010000377.1 coordinate 344, forward strand.
CTCGCCGACGCAATCACCGTCGTCCAAGACATCAAGATCTAACGTCGCCCATTTCTCCAAGAGACGCGACGGCTGGAGCTAGGCGGGTTGCAGTGAGGCGCTCAGCCGACCTGGGGGCGCTGCGCCGGTCGCGAATGCCCACGAAACGCGTCTCCGGGACCAACGCGGACGTCCGTGGCCGACGTCTATGGGCCGCGGTTGTTCGTGCGTCGCCTCTACGGCGACGGGCCAGGAGGGACGCGGCGCGCGCCAGAACAGCGCACGAGCGGGCGATGCGCGCCGCTATATCGCGCGTTTGACATCACGCACTGCTCTCGCTCTAGCGTCGCCGGTACAGGCGAACGCACGGGAGTAGACATGCGGCGGGTTGGGGCGATCATTTTCGTGTTGGCAATGACATCGAGCGCCTCGTTCAGCGTTGCGGGCGCAGGACTTTCTCGTGCCGGTTTTGCCAGGACGGCGCCGGGGGCAGTCCATCCATTGCATGTGAGCTTTCCGCTGAGCAAGGCGGACACGAGCCCGCGTTCCACGTCTTCGTGTTTGACCGTGCTCGGTCTTCGCTGTTATTCGCCGGGGCAGTTCGAGAAGGCATACAACCTCGCCGCCCTGCACACTCGCGGCATCGACGGGAGGGGAACAACGATCGCAATCGTGGATAGCTTCGGCTCGCCGACGATCGCCCGCGACCTTCATACCTTCGATCGGGCGTTCGGTCACCCGTCCGATCCGAGCATCCCGGCAGATCCCGCAATCCTCCAGGACCCCAAACTCACGATCATCCAGCCCGCCGGTCCGGTACCAGCCTTCGATCCGACGAACCCCGAGATGCTGGGCTGGGCGGTGGAGACCACCCTCGACGTCGAATGGGCCCACGTCTTCGCACCACGGGCCAACATCCTTCTTGTCGAAACGCCAATCGCCGAGACCGAAGGTGTCCAGGGGTTCCCCGAGATCGTCGCTGCTGAGAACTACGTCATCAGCCACCGGCTCGCCACCGTCATCTCGCAGAGCTTCGGCGCGACCGAAGAAACATTCCCGAGCGTCCAGTCCCTCCTCCACCTGCGCAGCGCCTTCGAGAATGCGCGCAGCCATCACGTCACCGTCGTCGCGGCCTCCGGCGACGACGGCGCCACCAACGCACGCGCCGATGGGAGCTGTTGTTACGACCACGCCGTCAACTCCTGGCCGTCGAGCGACCCGCTGGTGACTAGCGTCGGCGGCACGCAGCTCACGCTCGACGACGCGGGCAACCGTGTCAGGTCCGACGTTGCCTGGAACGATGGCTTCGGAGCAAGCGGCGGTGGAACCAGCGCGATCTTCAGACGACCCGGCTACCAAGCCCGAGTACGAGACGTGACGAGCGGCATGCGCGGGACGCCCGACATCAGCATGAGCGCGGCCGTTGACGGTGGCGTATGGATCTATCTCAGCTTCATCGGCCCGCAGTCGCCGTTCCATCTTGTCGCCGGGACCAGCGAAGCGGCGCCCGAGTTCAGTGGTGTGGTCGCCATGGCAGCGCAAGAAAAAGGCCGCGGCCTCGGGTGGATCAACAACACGCTCTACCACCTCAGATACGACGACGGGCTGGTCGACGTGACCACGGGCAATAACTCCTTCGCGGGCGTCACCGGGTTCGACGCCACACGCGGTTACGACCTCGCAAGTGGGCTCGGCACCATCGACGCGCCACACTTTGTTCGCGCGCTGGCCCGAAGGGCCGACCACGGCGGAGGCGGCTGAGCAGCGCGCACGAGGCATCGCGACGTCGGACGGTTGAACGCCGCTTCCCTGGCGTCGCTTGGTGCGCGGCTGTTATTCGTACGTCGCTTCGGCAACGCTTACAGCCGCGGTCCAGGTAGTCCCCAGGAAACGGAGAGGAATGGGGCCCATCATGCCGGTATGGATCGCGCCGCGCGGATATTGGTAGTTGAGGACGACGACAATGTCCGCTATGTGACGGTGGCTGCGCTGCGGCAGGCGTCATTTGATGTCGAGGAGGTCCCGAACGGTCGGGACGCGCTGCGGCGACTGAACGAGTCGTCCACCGTGGCCGATCTCGTGGTGCTCGACGTGTTACTCCCCGACCTCGACGGCTTTGAAGTGTGCCGGCGCATCCGCTCCGCGGGTGTCGACGTCCCCGTCGTTTTTCTGACTGCGCGCGACGCAACCGAGGACCGGCTCCGAGGGTTGACGATCGGGGGCGACGACTACCTCACGAAACCGTTCAGTGTCGAGGAGCTGGTTGCACGCGTGCAGGTCATCCTCCGCCGGGTCGGGAAGGAGCCGCGCCCAACACTCGTCATGATCGGCGATGTCGAGCTCGATGACGACGCCAGGACCGTTCGCAAATCCGGTGTCGAGGTGCCGCTGTCGCCAACGGAATACAAGCTGCTTCGGTTCCTCATGCGCAACGCCGGCAAAGCGATGTCACGGGGACAGATCCTCGATCACGTCTGGGATTACGACTTCGAGGGCGAGTCGACGGTCGTTGAGACGTTCGTTTCGTCGTTGCGCAAGAAGCTCGATGGCGATGGGCGAAGGCTGATTCACACTGTGCGCGGTGTCGGATACCGACTTCAGGCCGATACGAGATGACCCTGCGCACCCGACTCGCGGTCGTGGTCGGACTCGTGCTCGTCGTGTTGCTCGCGGTCGGCGTGTTGTTGCCGCGCATCGTCCGGTCCTCCCTGATCGACGAGGTCGACCGTCAGCTCGGTGCGGCGGGGCCGATCGCCCTCCAACTCACGCGGGATCTCGGAGCAGCCGACGCGAACCGCCGTCCGCAGGCCGCGACCAGATTGAGCGAGCTCTACGTCGCGCGCGTGTCGTCGGGAACCCGACAACTCGTCGTCGCCCCTGCGTCACACCCCGGGCGGGAGCCGAATCTGCCGGTAACTTCCTTCGACTTTCGCAGCGCGGCCAAACCGATCACGGTGACGTCGGTCAGCGGCTCGGGCTCCTGGCGTGCCGTCCGCAGGAGTCTGCCGGACGGGTCGTCGTTGGTGATAGCCCTATCGCTCGATCCAGTGGCCGCAACCATTCACAAGCTGTTGCTCGCGATGCAACTCGCCGCAGTGGCGGTGCTCCTCGCAATGGTCGCGGGCGGTTGGTGGCTCTTGCGGCTCGGGCTTCGACCAATCGCGGAGGTGACCGATGTTGCCGACGCGATAGCTAGCGGGGATCGCTCGCGTCGGGTGCGCGAGACCGGCTCGCGTACTGAAGCCGGCCACCTCGCACGAGCCTTCAACCTCATGCTCGACGAGCAACAGACGATCGACGAGAGGCTCCGCCGCTTCGTTTCCGACGCGTCGCACGAGTTGCGCACACCCGTCACGGCCATCGGCGGCTTCACCGACTTGTGGCGCGTCGGCGCGATCGAGGAGACGCAACTCGACGATGTCATGCGCCGAATCGGCCAGGAGGCGGCCCGCATGCGTGGGCTGGTGGAGGATCTCCTCTTGCTGGCGCGCCTCGACGACGGCCGTCCCCTCGCCCGCCAGCCCGTCGACCTCGCAAGCTTGGCTTCCGACGCCGTCCTCGACGCATCAGCGACGCACCCTTCCAGAGCGGTGACGGTCGAGGCATCCGGCCCGATCATGGTGCTCGGCGACGAGGCACGGCTTCGACAGGTCATCGCGAACCTGGTCACCAACGCGCTCGTCCACACCGAGCCGCCCGCACACGTAACGGTTCGCGCCGAGAGAAGCGGCGACCTCGCCGTCCTCAGCGTCATCGACGAGGGCGCGGGAATGAGCGCCGAGGACGCGTCGCGCGCGTTCGACCGGTTCTGGCGGGGTGACGCCGCACGGGCACGCACCGGCACGGGGCTCGGACTCGCGATAACGCACAGCATCGTCGAAGCCCACAGCGGCCGCCTGGAGATCGACAGCCGGCCGGGCACCGGCACGACCGTACGAGTCGCACTGCCGTCGCTCGCAAGCTCACGGCCGGCGCGTCCAGTTTTGGCGCCATAGCGGCGCGTCGAGCTCGAACAGCTGACGCCCGCCGGTCGAAACGCGCCGAGAGGAAACCCGCAGACAACCGCCAGCGCGACCGCAGGTGCGCGGAGTCCACTGCGTCCATGACTACGAACAAACCCGACGAGTTGCGTAGAGACACGGTGGCGGGCCGGCGCGCGAGCGTGCGGACGCTCGTTCTCGCAGGCGTGTTGATTGCGGCGGTGGCGCTCGCGGCCTGCGGTGGAGGTTCGTCTTCATCGTCGGCCGCGTCGGCGAATACGACGCCGTCGAGCACCGGAGGCGCCGCAGGTTCCGGAAGTTTGGCCGCGTTCCGAGCGTGCATGTCGGGACAGGGGATCACCCTGCCCCAGCGCGGCGGCACATCGACCGGCACGCCGCCGTCGACGTCGCCGGGTGGGACCCGACCGGCAGGCGGGGCCGGTGGCACGTCTCGGTTCAACACGCCGCCACCCGGCGTCAACGCCGCGACCTACCAGGCTGCGTTGAACGCGTGTCGTTCCACGCTGCCGACGGGTGGCACCGGTGCGAGCGGTTCGGCGTTCCAGGCGTACCGCAGCTGTCTCGGCGACCACGGTGTGACGTTGCCGTCGTCGGGTGGCCTCTCAGGCCTCAGCAAAACCGATCCGAAGGTGGTCGCCGCAATGAATGCGTGCAAGGCGTTGGCGCCAACGGGCGGGCCCGGCGGCGGATCCTCGACGACGATTGCGGGCGCGTGATGGCGACTACAACCACGATCGTCACCCGACCGAACCGCTTGTTGGACGTTTCGCTCGCGTTGGTTCTGGCGGTAGCGGCCGTGAGCGCGTACTTGGTGGCGGGTGCGCCGAAGACCCCGGCCGCGACGGTGCGTACGACAACCGTGACGCGGGGTGCGGTCTTGTCGAGCGTGCAGGCGAGCGGCAACGTGCAGACCGCCCCCGCGTACTCCGTTGGATTCCAGACCGGCGGCACGGTAACGGGCATCGACGTGAAGGTCGGCCAGTCGGTCGTCAAGGGTCAGACCCTGGCGAACTTGGATCCGACGATCGCGGCCGCGAACCTGGCTTCGGCCAGTGCGGGACTGAGCGCGGCCCAGGCCCATCTCGCGCAGGTCGAACAGGTCGAGACCCCGACGCAGCGGGCTCAGGCGGCTGCGGCCGCCGTTTCCGCCCAGCAGCAGGTCGTGAGCGCGCAATCGACTCTCACCGCCGCGCAGTCGACGGCTTCGCTCGATGCGACGCAATTGCAACAAGCGATCAACGACGCGCAGACGAAGCTCGATAGTGATCAGACCGCCCAGGCCTCGGCAACCCAGATCTCCCAGGACCAGACCGCGCTTACTCAGGCCCAGAACGCGCAAGCCAGTGGTCTCAGCAAGGATCAACAGAGTGTGACCCAGGCGCAGAACCAGCTGTCTGCGGCGCAGCAGTCGTTGAACGCCACGAACGCGACGAACGCGACGAGCGCGCAACTCCAACCGGCTGATCTCACCGCCGCGCAGGCGTCGTTGGCGCAGGCGCAGGCGCAGTACACGAGCGCGCTGCAGACGATGGCTTGGACAACGTTGCAGGCGCCGACCTCGGGTGTCGTCACCGCCATCAGCGGTGCCGTCGGCCAGACCGTCTCGGGTGGTGGTACCTCCGCAAGTCAGGGCTCGACGACTGCGGGTTCCAGTTCGTCGTCAGGCGCCACCGCCACCACACCGACATCCAGCGCAACCTCGAGCGCTTTTCTCACGATCACGAATCTCGGATCGTTGAGCGTGAAGGCCGGCTTTGCCGAGACCGATGCCGCGAAATTGAAGGTCGGTCAACCGGCGGTGATCTCGTTCAGCGCGCTGCCGAACGCGCAAGCGTCGGGCGTTGTGACCGAGGTCGACGCGAACTCGACACTCGTGAGCAACGTCGTCACCTATTACGCGACGGTCAACATTACGAAGATCCCCACCGGCGTGAAGCCCGGCATGACCGCATCGGTGACGGTGACCATCAACCGCCACGATGGTGTCTTGACGTTGCCGAACGCCGCCGTGCGCGGCACCGGCTCGACCGGGACCGTGACCGTCGAGAACGGCAAGCAGCAATCGAGCGTGACGGTCGGAGTCGGCCTTCGGGGTGACACCTCGACCGAGATCACGTCGGGGCTGACCGCAGGCGTGACGGTGGTGCTTCCGTCGAGCACGGTGAGCGGCGTGTCGACCCAGGTGGGTTCCGGCAACGCCGGCCGATTCTTGACGGGCGGCGGTCTCGGCGGTACCGGCACCGGCGGCGTCGGTACCGGGGCCGGCACCGGCGGCGCTCGCACCGGGACCGGCGCCGCGACCCAGCCGGGAGGATGACGATGAGCCGTCGGCCGCTCCTCATCCTCGACGGAGTCGACAAGCGTTACGACTCCGGCGAGATCTCCGTCTCGGCGCTGCGCGGCATCGATCTCGTCATCACCCGCGGTGAGTACGTCGCAATCATGGGTGCGTCGGGCTCGGGCAAGAGCACCCTCATGAACATCCTTGGTTGCCTCGACGCTCCCACGCGCGGTCATTACATGCTCGCCGGCACCGACGTCGCGGGACTCGACGACACCGATCTCGCCGCGGTGCGGAACCGGTTCATCGGCTTCGTGTTCCAGAGCTTCAACCTCATCCCGCGCACGAGTGCCCAACGCAACGTCGAGCTACCCATGGTGTACGCAGGGATCAAGCCGCGCGAACGAGCAGAACGCGCTCGCGCCGCGCTCGAAACGGTGGGGCTCGGCGACCGGGCCCAGCACAAGCCGTCCGAGCTGTCGGGCGGTCAGCAACAACGCGTGGCGGTGGCGCGTGCGATCGTGACCAACCCCGCGATCATCCTCGCCGACGAACCCACGGGCAACCTCGACACCAAGTCCACCGGCGAGATGCTCGACATGCTCGACGGCCTGCACCGCTCCGGCCGCACCATCGTGCTCATCACGCACGAACCCGATGTTGCCGCGCGCGCCTCGCGCGTCGTTCGGCTCTCCGACGGACGAATCGTCAGCGACGAACGCCAAGCAGTCAGAGGCGCGGCATGAATCTTCGCGAGAGCTTCCGTATCGCGATGCAGGGCCTGTCGGGCAACCGGCTCCGCTCCGCGTTGACGATGCTCGGCATCCTCATCGGCGTCGGCTCGGTCATCGTGCTCGTCGCGGTCGGCAACGGATCCTCGGTCGCGGTGCAAAAGCAGATCGAGGGCCTGGGCACCAACACGCTGGTTGTTTCAAGAGTCCGCGGCGGCTTCGGCGGTGGTCCGGGCGGCGGGGGAGGTGGCGGCCGGGCGACGAACGGAACCCAGAGCACCGTGTCGCAACTGACGATGCAAGACGTCAGCGCGCTCGGCGACAAGACCCAAGCCCCCGACTTGAAGCTGATCGCCCCCGTCATCAACGAGACGGTGACCGCGACCTACTCCGGAGCCACCTACTCGCCGAGCCAGTTCGCCGGCACCAACGCCGACTATCTCTCGATTC
>JAUZEM010000423.1 GCA_030839005.1 Actinomycetota bacterium
GCGCTCGACCACCATCGCGATCCTCGCTCGCTACGCCCGCCCGATGACTCTCGTCGAGATACACCGCGAGCTGCACCTGAACGGATACGCGATCGCCTCGCGCCATCCGGTCAAGCGGCTCGCCGACGCGCTCGGCTACGAGACGGTCAAGGGCCGTGCGAAGCGCGTCGACCGAGGCGTGTACGTGCTCGACGAGCTGAACCCCGGCGCACGCCGCCGTATCTCGCGCATCGCGCTAGAGCCCGCGCACGACCTCGGCCATCAGCTCGCCCGCGGCGGTGGGATTCGTCGCGACCCGAACACCAGCCGCCTCGAGAGCTTCCATCTTCGCCTGGGCGGTGCCCTTCGATCCGGAGACGATCGCGCCCGCGTGCCCCATCTTCTTACCCGGAGGGGCAGTGACGCCTGCGATGTAGCTGACGAGCGGCTTCGACATCTTGGCGCGTATGAAGTCGGCCGCTTCCTCCTCCCCCGAACCGCCGATCTCTCCGAACATGACCACGGCTTTCGTATCGGGATCGGCTTCGAACAACGACAAGCAGTCGATGAAGCTCGTCCCCGGTACGGGATCACCACCGATACCTACGCACGTCGTAACGCCAATGCCCTTCTGGGCGAGGTCGTTCAGCGCTTGATACGTGAGCGTGCCCGACCGCGACACGATGCCAACAGGCCCGCCGGGCCGCGCGACCTCGGCCGGGATGAATCCGATGTTGCACTCTCCGACGGTGAGCAGGCCCGGACAGTTCGGTCCGAGGATGCGCGACGACGGGAAGTCGCGCTGCACCTGGTTGTAGAAGCGGGCCTCGTCGTGTACAGGAATGCCCTCGGTAACCACGACGATGAGCTGCAGGCCCGCTTCGGCCGCTTCGAGTACCGCGCTCGCGGCCCCGGCCGCGGGCACGATCACCATCGTCGCGGTCGCGCCGGTCTCGCGCACGGCGTCGGCCACCGACGCGAACACAGGAATGCCTTCGACATCGGTACCGGCCTTCTTCGGGCTCACGCCGCCGACGACCAACGTTCCGTACGCGCGGTTGCGCAGGCCGTAGAACCGGCCCTGGCCGCCGGTGATGCCCTGCACGATCACCCGCGTGTCGGCGTTCACCAAGATGCTCACGCTCGCGCCTCCGCCATCGCCACGGCCGTACGCGCCGCGTCCACCATCGTCGGTTTGCTCACGAGCCGGTCCGATTCGTACCCGGAGAGGATCGCGCGGCCTTGCTCGGCGTTCGTTCCGTCGAGGCGGATGACGATCGGTGATGCGATCGCGACCTGCTCCAGGGCTTGCACGATGCCGTTCGCGACCTCCTCGCCCTTGGTGATCCCGCCGAAGATGTTGATGAAGATCGACTGCACCGACGGATCATTGTTGATCACCTCGAGCGCGTTGGCCATCACTTGCGCGCTGGCGCCGCCGCCGATGTCGAGGAAGTTCGCCGGGCGTCCGCCGACCTCGTGGACGATGTCGCAGGTCGCCATCGCGAGGCCGGCACCGTTGGCGATGACGCCGACGTTGCCATCCAGACCCACGTACTGCAACCCCTTCTCGGCCGCCTCGAACTCGCGCACGTCCGTCTTCTCGAGGCCGACGAGCTCGTCCCACTCCGGATGACGGAACCGCGCGTTCTCGTCGAGTGACACCTTGGCGTCGAGGGCGTGGACGTTCCCGTCCGGCGTGAGGATCAACGGATTGATCTCGACGAGATCGGCATCACCGTCGACGTACGCGTGGAAGAGCTTCAGGAGGATGTCGACCGCACCATCGGTTGCGGCCGGATTGAGCTTCGCGGCTTCGACCCATGCCCGGCACGTTGCGTCGCTCAAGCCGTCGACGGGATCGATCGACAGCCGGGCGATCGCATCCGGGTTCTCGTCCGCAACCGTCTCGATCTCGACGCCGCCCTGCGCGCTCAACATGCCGAGGTACTTCTTCGCGCCACGATCGAGCGTGAAGGACGCGTAGTACTCCTCCGAGATGTCGGACGCGTGCTCGATCCAGACCCAGTGCACGACGTGACCCTTGATGTCCATCCCGAGGATGTTCCCGGCGTGGGTGCGAACCTCGTCGGCGTTTTCCGCCAGCTTGATCCCGCCGGCCTTGCCGCGGCCGCCGACCTGCACCTGCGCCTTGACCACGACGGGATAGCCGGCCGCATCGGCCGCTCGCACCGCCTCGGCGACGGTGTCGGCGACGCCGCCCGGGGACACGGGGATGCCGTAGCGCGCGAACAGCTGCTTCCCTTGATACTCGAAGAGGTCCACGAACTACTCCTGATTGCGTTCGAGTGAAGTGTGCGAATCGAGGGTGGTCTCGAGCCACTCGACGATCTCGCCGAATGGAGCGCCCGGCGTGAACACTGCCGCAACACCGGCCGCGGCCAACGCGGGACGGTCTTCTTCGGGGATGATCCCGCCCGCGAACACCACCACGTCCGAGAGGTCGCGCGCGCGTAGCTCGTCGATGATCTTCGGGATGAGCGTCATGTGCGCTCCGGACAACACCGACAAGCCGACCGCGTCGGCGTCTTCTTGCAGTGCCGCCTCCGCCACGAGCTCCGCCGTCTGGAAGAGGCCGGTGTACACGACCTCGAACCCCGCGTCGCGCAGGGCCCGTGCGATCACTTTGGCCCCCCGATCGTGTCCGTCCAGCCCGGGCTTGGCGATGACGACGCGGTAGCGTCGCAGCATCGGCTCAC
>JAUZEM010000486.1 GCA_030839005.1 Actinomycetota bacterium
GGCGGGATCTTCTCGTTCGGCGACGCGAAGTTCCACGGTTCGACCGGTTCGATCACGTTGAATCAGCCGATTGTCGGAATGGCCTCAGCGTGACCTGACCGCGTAACGAGCCGACCGCTGCGAACCCGTGCGCTGATACTCGGTTGCGCCACGGTTGTGCTCGGCGCCGGCTGCTCGAGCTCCGGGACGAGTCGCTCGACCGTCCCGGAGTCGACGACGATCGCGCCGTCCACCACCACGACCGTTCCCGTCGTGCTCGGGCCGCTCCGCCGAGCGTCGGAGCAAGCCGTTTCAACTGTCTACAAACAGGGCGTCGCTCGGGGCCCGAACGGGTGGATCTTCTCCGGCACGAACAGCCTGTGGCGCACCGACGACGCGCTGAAGGTCGTGACGTCGATCAATCCCGCGATCCCGCCCGCGTGGGCGGCCCGAGGGTTCGATCATGTCGGCGATATCGACGTCGTGGGTCGGTATATCTACGCGCCGCTCGAACAGCCCGACTACGCGAAGAGCTCACAGGCGACTGCGAGATTCGACCGCGACACGCTCCGCTTCGTCGACGCCGTCGCGCTGCCCCAGCACGAGAACTCCTTCGTCACCATCGACCCGGCGAAGATGACGGCATACACGATGGATCACTTCGACGGAAACGCACTGCTGCGCTACGACGTCGGTCACGGCTGGAGCGCCTGGCGCCACTGCGCCTGACGACGACGTTGCATCACACGCAGGGAGCCGACATCCTGAACCGCGTGATCTGGATCTCTACCTCCGATCCGCAAAACGACGTGTTCGGCGTCGACCTGCGAACGGGCAAGGTTCGCGCCGACGGTTCGATGGGTCACACCGGTGGCGCCGGTGAGGGCGAAGGCCTCGACGCCACCGCGCTGGGGGCCGGAGAGATTCACACGGTCTGCGTAGATCCGAAGATCACGCCGGTGTGGTTCGAGCACTTCCGCATCGCCACGAGTTGAGCCGGCCGACTACGTCGGTGGTGCGGGGTCGGGGACGCCGTGCTCGACGTGTTCCAGCTCCGGGCCCCGCGTCACGCCCCAGAGCGACGCGACGACCGCTGCCGCGCCCACGCCCTCGAGCAGTGTGACCGACTCGCCGAAGAACACCCACGCGCCGGCGGCGACGATCGGCGACTCGCCGAGCAACAACGGAGACGACACCGACGTCGGCACGTGACGATGGGCCCAGATCAACAGCACGTGCGCCGTCGTGCCTCCGATCATCGTGCACACCGCGAAGAACAAGCCGCGTTTGCTGATGCCGAGCCCACCGTGCGCAATGAGCGCGACCGGCGTTATGAGCACGGCCGCCGAGGTGAGCGTCCCCAGCATGAACGCGAACGGATCGACGACGAAGCTCGTGCGCAGTACGCGCCCGTAGAGAAACCAGCCCGCGTTGAGCACGAGACTGACGACCGCGACGACGTCGCCGGAGAAGCTCCACGAACCACCGCTCGACGCGGCGCCCGCCACGACAATCGTCCCGGCGATCGCGACCGCCGCCCGCACCAAATGGGTCGGCGCGACGTGCTCACCCAGAAACGCGACCGCGAACCCGATGATCAGTACCGGTTGCAGCGACCCGATCAGCGTGACGTCGAGCAACCGGGTCAACCCCAGCGCTGCAAACGCCGTAGCTACGCCCGAGACGAAGAACGCGCCCGCGCCGACGAGCAACGCGATCCAGCGCAACGCGGACACATCCTGCGGCCAGAAGGGGGCGCTGTCACTCCGGCGCGAACGCCAGGACACGATCGCCGCGAGCGGCGGCAACGCGAGCCACAATCTCCAGGTAGTGAACACCAGCGCGTCGGAGTGGCCCGCCCGAACGAACAACGTGCTTGCGGACCACAGCCCGACGGCGACGAGGATCGCAACGATCGCGCGTTGCTCGACGGGCATCGCGCGCGAGCGACTCGCGAGATCGACCACTCGGGCAACCTACCCGCCCGGGTGATGGCCTCTTCCGCGGAGAATTCCGGCTCAGCGCTTCTTGCGCTTGCGGAACATCCCCTTGCGGGACGCGCTGCGCTTCGCCTGCTCCGCGAGCAGGTCGACACCGGCGGCGTTCACGATGTCCTCGACCTCGTCGAGCAGTGCGCCCACGTCGGCGTTCATCGCGACCTCGGGCTCGGGCGGCGCGGGTTCCATTCCCTTCGCCAGCGATCCGTACTGCCAGCCGGCATCGATCCGGCGACGCTCGTAGCGCGGACAGTCGGCGGGACAGTTCCACGGCGCTTCCGGCGCGAGGTCGAGCAGGCACTTCCGAACCGCCTCGCCGGACGCGTAGGTACGGCTCTCGTAATGCCGGCAGTCGGTGCGCATCGCCACACAGCCATGCTACATGCGGCTGCTGTGCATTTGGTTGGTGGAATCGCGGGCGCCACGGCCCCCACGCGCGCTCAGTCGAGCCAACCCACGGCCTGATCGAGCAGGTATCGGCTCACCGCGAGACAGGCCTCGAGGGTGTCGCAGGGAACCTCCTCGCCTCGGCGGATACCGATCAGCGACACCCGCTGGTGGGCGACGATCCGAAGCGATCGCTCGGATGCGTCGGTCGCGGCGGGGTACGAGTCGGTGGCCGACACGTCGAGCGGAAGATCACGGCCACCAACGCCCGCGAGATCGGTTGCGAGCACCAGAAGATCGGGACCGT
>JAUZEM010000498.1 GCA_030839005.1 Actinomycetota bacterium
GGCCGCGACGACGAGTGCGAGCGTCTCGGCGACGACGATCGCCGCGCCGAGGACGTCGCCGGTGAAGCCGCCGAGCCGTCGCCAGGACAGCGCGACGATGCCGACCGCGGCGAGCGTGCCCGCGGCAACCGCGACTGCTCCCGCGATCCCGGCGCCGAGCGCGGCGATCCCGGCCGCGGGCACGACGAGCAGTGCCGGCCAGCCGCGCGCACCATCGAGAAGCGGCGACGCGATGCCCGTCTCGCGCGCGTACGGCACGAGCCGCGGGACCGAAGCGACCGTCGCGCGTGCCGCGCACCAGATTCCGGCGAGCAGCAAGATGCTCGGCGTGCGCGAGCTGAGGGCCGTCACGCGCAGCATCAGCACGATGCCGACGACCGCGACTGCGAACGCGCCGACGCCGGGGTCGCGCATGATCTCGAGTCGCCGCTCGCGCGGCGCGTGCGGAAGCAGTCCGTCGGCGGCGTCGGCGAGTCCGTCGAGGTGGAGCGCCCCGCTCACCGCGAGGTCGGCCGCGACGGTCAACGCGCCGGCGACCAAACGGGGCCACAGGCGCTCCGACGCCCACCAGACGCAGCCGAGACCGGCGCCGAGCGTTACTCCGACCAAGGGGAACCAAGCGAGCGCGCCGGCCCGCAAGCGGCCGCCCCGCCGGCCGAACGTGGTGAGCAATGCGAACGCGTCCCGCATCGGATCTCAGTCGCGACCGAGCTCGAGTGTCCGACCGGCCACGACGAGCACCACCCGATCAGCGATGCCCGCGACCGCCGCGTTGCAATCGCCCAGCGCGTCGACGAAGCACCGAGCCACGTCGGCCACGGGCACCAACGAGAGGCCGACCTCCTCCGAGACGACGACGACGTCGCCCGGAAACGCCGCGAGCGCATCGCACAGACCGGGAACGTCGGCCGCGAACTCGGGCGCGTTCGCCAGCCAGGTTCCGAGCGAGTCGACCAGCGCGGTTCCGTCGATCGCGGCGAGCGCGGACGGCAGGTCGCGCGATTCCTCGACGGTGCGCCACGCCGAGGGCCGGCGGCGCCGGTGCGCGTCGATCCGGCCTCCGAAGTCGGTGTCGTCGGGATCGCAGCGCGCGGTCGCGACGTAGGTCACCGCCGCCCCGAACTCCGATGCGAGGCGTTCGGCCACCGCCGACTTGCCGGAGCGCGTCCCGCCCAGCACGAGCACGATCACCAGTCACCCCCGCGAATTCCCCCCCGGACGGCCGCGTGCACGACTCGCGCGAGCGCGGCGCCGACGTCGGAACGCGGGCCCGCGAACGGTTCCTCGGCACCGGACGCCGGGCACACGATGCACACAGCGTCGCTTGCGGTGCCGGTGCCCGGCACCCGGCGTTCGAACAACGCTTGTGTCTTCGCCTCGGTGGCGGTCATCACCGCGTTGACCAGCGCGGCCTCTGTGCACCGCACCGGGAGGCGCGCGATCACGTTGATGGTTCCCGGCGTCCACTCGAAGGCACGGTCGTCGGTGTCGGCGGCCCAGGTGACCAACCGCATCCCGACGGTCGCCCAGGCGGCGAAGCCCGCTTCGGACGCCGAGCTGACCGCGTCGACCGTCGCCGCGGTCAGCATGCCGACGCCGTCACCGGCGCATGCATTCGCGGTCGCGATCTCGCCAATGTGCGCGTAGAGATCGGTGCGCGTGTAGTCGTGCGGCACCTGCGCGTTCAGGACCCACGACCGAGTCCCGATGCCCCCGCCGACCGGGGCCGACGAGATGGCGAGCATCGGTGGCGAGAGTCGCCAGACGAGCACCGGAAAGGCCGTGCTGTCGCACAAGTGCCGGCCTTTCGAGAAGGCCGTCATCAGTAGTCGATGCCCTTCTTGGCGACGATGCCGACGTCGTAGGCGTGCTTGACCTTGCGCATCTCGGTGACGGTGTCGGCGACGTCGATCAGCGCCACCGGCGCGTCCCTCCCGGTCGCGACGATGTTTACCGACTCGGGTCGCTCGCGCATCGTCGAGACGATTTCTTGCGTGTCGATCCAGCCCCAGTTCATGGGATAGGTGATCTCGTCGAGGACGACCAGGCGATGCGTCCCCGCCTGGATCACCGACTTCGCGTGCTTCCATGCTTCGCGCGCCATCGCCTCGTCGCGGGTGAGATCGTCGGAGTCCCAGGTGAATCCTTCGCCGATCGACCACCAGTCGACGCCGAGCCGCTTTCCGACCTCCTCCTCACCGACGCGCCAGGTTCCGGATTTCAGGAACTGCACGACGGCGACCTGCCACCCGCGCGCGATCGCCCGGATCATCACGCCGAACGCCGCAGTCGACTTCCCTTTGCCGTCACCGGTGTGGACGAGCACGATCGATTTCGCCGCGCGCGTTTGCGATGGAAGCTCGTGTTCGGTCGGCGGCTCGGTCGTCACGATGCTCGTCTCGTGTCGGCTGTACAGGACGATCGCGCGGCGAGGTTATGGCGGTCGAAGCGCGGCTGGGCATCCGAGGCGTGCCGCGGTTTGACTCGCCGAGCCCCGACGTGGTCCGATGGTCGTGCTCCCAGTGGGGGAAGTCCGGTCGAAGTCCGGCGCTGACCCGCAACCGTAGGCAGGGCGTTGTCCCTGCGAGCCGGGATACCCGCGAAGAGCAGCTCCGAAGACACCGTCGTGGTTTGCGGGTTGTGAGCGCTCGACTCGGTCGGGTTGTCCATTCCTGTTGCTGCGGCACGAGCGGAAGGACACCCGATGAAAAGGGTCGTGACATTCCTCCTCGCTGCCGGTCTCGTGTTCGCGGTCGCGGCACCCGCGATCGCGGAGCCGCCGAGTAGTGATCCGACGATCGACGCCCGGGACGCGGCTGCGTGGCTTGCGAGCCAAGTGAATGCGTCGGGGTTCATTCCACAAGCAGCGAACCCGGCGAACCCGAATCTGTCGGTCTCGGCGCAGGCCGTGCCCGCGCTCGCGGCTGCGGGAGTCGGCGGGACAAAGGTCGCGGCGCTCCTCGGCTATCTCGGTACGCACGTCGACGAGTTCGTCGCCGGCTCCGGCACCGATGATCCTGGTGCCCTCGCCTACCTCGTCCTTGCTGCGGTGGCCGGCGGTGACGACCCGACGTCGTTCGGCCCTGCGCACGCCGACCTGGTGACGCGACTCGTCGCGGGCCAGCAGCCTGACGGCTTGTTCGGTTCTGGTGATCCCACGTTCGACGGCGCATTCCGGCAGGGACTCGCGTTGCTCGCGCTGCACGCCGCGGGCGTCGCGAACGCGTCGGGCGTCACGTGGCTCGAAGGTCAGCAATGCGCCGACGGCTCGTGGACCGCGTTCCGTGCCGACACGACGGTTCCGTGTCCGGCGGTGGATCCGAACACCTTCGCGGGGCCCGACACGAACTCGACTGCGTTGGCGGTGCTCGGGTTGCACGCGCAGGGCGCTACGGCGCCGGCGTCCGCCGGCGTCAGCGCGCTCGACGCAGTGCGCAATGGGGGAGGCGGATGGGGATACCTCGCCCGCAACGATCAACCAACCGACGCGAACTCCACCGGTCTCGTCTTGGAGGCATTGCGTACCGTGAACGGTGTGGCCGATGCGCAGGGCATCAACGCACTGCTCGCGCTCCAAGTGGGTTGCGATGGCGCCGGCGCGGACCGGGGCGGGATCGCGTTCCAACCCGGGCCGGGCGGCAAGCTTGCACCCGACGGGTTGGCGACGGCGCAGGCGACACCTGCGCTGGCCGAAGTCGCGCTGCCGATTACGTCCGCGGACATTTCCGCCGACGTTCCGACGGTATGCGCCTCGACGTCGACGACAACGGTCTCCACGACGTCGAGCACAGTTGCGGCCACGGGAACGACGGTCGCGAGCACGGGTTCATCGGTTCCGGCGTCGACCACCACGGTCGCAGTGGCGGCAAGTGCCCAACTCCCGCGTACGGGAACGTCGTCCGCGCCGATCGCGATCTTCGCTGCGTGCTTGCTCGCAGTTGGGATCGTCTTCGTCGCCGGTACCCGTCGGCGACGTGCATGACTCATCATTCGCGCGCGATTGCACTGATCGCGCTGATCGCGGGCGCCATGTCGACGCCGGTCGGCGGGCTGGTTGTCGGGAGGGCCTGTGCCGCGGGTGACGTGCACATCGCGGTCGTTGTGGACGCCGGGAGTGGCGGAACGGTCAGCGCGGTGTGCGTGCCCGGCAGCTCCAGCGACAACGGCGCGACGATTCTCGCCGCGCGCGCGTCGATATTGGGCACGCCCCAACCGCGTTTCAGCTCGTCGGGCTTGTTGTGCTCGATCGACGGCCTTCCCGCGACCGGCTGCGGCGAAGCGCACGGCGGCCGCTATGCCTATTGGTCGTATTGGCACGGCAGCGGCGCGAAGTGGTCGTACTCGAACTTCGGACCGGCCTCGTCGCGCGTCGATTCCGCGATCGTCGAGGGCTGGCGTTGGCAGCCGGACGGCGCCGGGCTTCCGACGGATCCGCCACCACGCGGACCGGCGAGCGCCAAAGCCGTCTGCGTCCCGGCACCGCCACCGGCGACAGCACCCCCGACCACTGTCGCGACCACGACGCGGCCGACGCCTGTGACAGGGACCTCGCCCCCGGTCGGCGCGCAGCAGACGGCGAGCCCCGCGCCACCCGTAGGACTGCGAGCCTCCGCAGCCGCTTCGACGGCGACACGGCCGGCGTCGCGCGCCTCGACCGCTACGAACACCGCGATCGCCGGCGGTCATCCTCCAACCCGAGCGAAGGTGCAGTCGTCGCCATCGTCGGCCGCGCTTGCCGCGCGCGGCGTTGCCGCCGGCCCTCCGACGCATGTGTCGGGAACCGCGCCCATCGGGCTCATCATCGGCGTGTCGTTGGTCATCGCCTTGGGCGCCGGCGGCGCCATCGCGGCGCGGCGACGCGCTCGGACCTCTTCGTGAGGCCGCGTTCCGTTCATCCCCTCGCATGGTGGATCTGGGCGCTCGCGCTCGCGACGGCCGCGTTGCGTACGACGGATCCACTGCTTTTGGCGTTGCTCATCGCGGTGGCGTGGCTGGTCGTTGCCGCGCGGCGCTCGAACGCACCGTGGGCGCGATCCTTCGGCTCGTTCCTTCGTTTCGGGGTCGCGATCATCGTTGTCCGCATCGCTTTGCAGATGTTGTTTGGTGAAAGGCTTCCCGGGCACGTGCTCTTCACCCTGCCGCACTATGCAATGCCGTCATGGGCGGCGGGTGTGACGCTGGGCGGCACGGTGACGACCGAGTCCGTCGTCGCCGCGTTCAACGAAGGGCTACAGCTCGCGACGCTGATCGCATGTGTCGGCGCTGCGAACAGCCTGGCAAGCCCGTATCGCCTGCTGCGGGTGGTTCCCTCGGTGTTGTACGAGCTCGGCGTCGTGGTGACGGTCGCGCTCTCGTTTGCGCCCCAGACAGTTGTCGCCGCGGCGGGCATACGAGACGCGCGCCGGCTACGTGGTCGGCCCCATCGCGGATTGCGCGGGCTACGCGGCCTCGCGGTTCCTGTTCTCGAGGGAGCCCTCGAGCGTTCGCTCGACCTCGCGGCGTCAATGGACAGTCGTGGGTACGGCCGACGCGGCGACCTAACCGACCGTCGTCGACGGGCCGGCCAGACGGCAACGCTTCTTGGCACGCTCGCGATCATCGTGGGCGTGTTCGGTGTGCTCGACAGCGGCGCTCCTTTCGTGCTCGGTCTCCCGATGCTCGGCGTCGGCGCGGCGCTGCTGGTCGCGAGTCTGCGTGCGGCGAAGTCGAGCTCCACTCGGTCGCGCTACCGGCCTGATCCGTGGGGGTTGCCGGAGTGGCTGACCGTCGGAGCGGGTGTGAGCGCGCTGGTCTCGCTCGTCGCGGCCGGACACCTCGGGATCGACGGGTTGCACCCCGACTACAGCCCGCTCGTCGCACCCGCGCTTCCGCTGCTTCCCGCGATCGGCATACTCGCGGCCGCGGTGCCTGCATTCGCATCGCCCCGTCCTCCCGTCGAGACCACGTGATCACGTTCCACGACGTCACGTTCACCTATCCCGCCGCGTCGGTCCCCACGCTCATCGACGTAGATCTCAGTGTCGACGAGGGCGAGCTCTGTCTCGTCGTCGGAGAGACGGGTGCCGGGAAGTCGACATTGCTCCGAGCCGTGAACGGGCTCGTGCCGCACTTCACCGGCGGCACCTTGCTCGGACGCGTGACCGTCGACGGCATCTCTACCGTTTCACCGCCGCGCGAGCTTGCCGACCGCGTCGGCGTCGTCGGCCAGAACCCGGCCGCCGGGTTCGTTACAGACACGGTCGAAGATGAACTCGCGTACGCGATGGAGAATCTCGGCATCGCCCCCGACGTGATGCGCCGCCGCGTCGAGGAC